>VGNF01000084.1 GCA_016866195.1 Chloroflexota bacterium
TGTTGAATAGAACGGCGGGGTTTTCCACGGACTGGCCGGTATCGTTATGCAGCAGGGCAAAACACCACATACCGGAATCGGCGGTCCGATGGCAGATCGTTTGGGTGATCGGAATGGGTGCCGGCGTTGGCGTATCTGCACCGGCCGCAGCGGAAGAACTTCCCGGAATCTGGATCGTTTCCCCGATGGCCAGTGCATTTGGGTCGAGGTTTGGGTTGGCAGCCAGCAGGTCGTCCTGCGATACGTTGAAGGTCTCGGCCAGTTCGCTGAGCGTATCCCCCTGACGGATCACATGGGTAAAGGATGTGGCGGTTGGGATTGGCGTATCTGCGAGTTTGATGTACGGGGTCATCGTGCCGGCTGGTGTCAGGGTTGTATAAGCGGAAAGAGTGGCCTGGGGCAAGGTTTCCTCGGCTGGATTAACGCACGCGGCGAGGAAAAGCAGCAACAAAAACCTGCGTGTTCGCATGAGAAGATTATAATGGATCGAAAAATGCTCCTTTACGCGAACTGGGGGCCAGGTTGATGTTTGTTGTAAACCGCCTCGAATGGATGCGAATATAGTTTCATCAACTGAGCAATTCTGAATCATCATTTGTTGGAGGGTACATGGAGTATCGACGTCTTGGAAGGACCGGGATCAAAGTCAGCGAGTTGTCGTTCGGTTCGTGGGTTACATTCCACCATCAGGTGGATGTGAAGGCCGCGATGGAGATGATGGCTGCGGCGTACGATTTCGGCGTGAATTTCTTCGATAACGCCGAGGTGTACGCCGGCGGGAAGTCCGAGCAGGTGATGGGGGAGGCGCTTAAACAGCTGATGTGGCGGCGAGGAAGTTACCTGATATCCACCAAGCTCTTCTGGGGACTGGAGGACTCGGTCAATGAACGCAATACCCTTCCTCGAAAACGATTGATCGATGGCCTCAACGGTTCATTGGGACGCCTGCAGCTCGATTATGTGGACCTGCTCTACTGTCACCGGCCGGATCCCTCCACGCCGATCGAGGAAACGGTGTGGGCCATGCACAATATCATTGAGTGGGGCAAGGCAATGTACTGGGGCACCTCGGAATGGTCTGCGGCGGAGATCGTCGAAGCCATTCAGATCGCCGAGCGCCATCACCTGCATAAACCGGTCGTCGAACAGCCGGTGTACAACCTGTTCGAGCGCCACCGCTTCGAGGGGGACTATGTGCGGTTCTACAAGGAATATGGTTATGGATCTACCACATGGAGCCCCCTGGCTTCCGGCCTGCTTTCCGGAAAATATCAACAGGGAATTCCGAAGGACAGCCGCGGAGCGCTCAAGGGGTATGAATGGCTCAACGACCATCTTACGGACAGGGACAAGCTGGCAAAAGTGGCGGCGTTGAAGCCGATCGCGGACGAGCTGGGCTGCACGCTCTCCCAATTCGCCCTGGCCTGGTGTTTGAAGAATCCGTTTGTCAGCTCGGTCATTACGGGTGCGACACGCGTGGAGCAGGTGCAGGAGAACATTCTGGCGGTCACGGTCGTGCCCAAGATCACCCGGCAAATCCTGGCTCGGGTGGATGAAATCTTTAGTGTGAGGAAGCGGGACGAGGAGGATTAAGGAAAGAGGGTGGGGAGCCACTCTCCCTGCGCGACTACACCCGGGTGAAGTATTCGTGCTCCACTTCGGCCCAGGTCTCTTCCTTTAATTTCATGTATTTGGTCAGCAGGGGATGCACCCGCGCAATCTCTTCATACACCTTTTGGGCTACTCTTCGAATGGAAAAGTGCGCATTGGCTGCGCTGCGCAACTGGCAGAAGGCGAAAGCCTCCCTTAGATTAAATTGCGCCAGTACACGGCGGTTGAAGGCATTGGGGACGATGTATTGCGCCACATCCGGATTGAACCCGTACAGCTTCTCATACATTACACTCGCGGTATCCATCGCCGCCTCATACCTGGACCCGAAGCCCGCCTCGGTGATCAGTCGCGGGGTGGCGTACCCAAGCCGCGTGGTCAGGCGCTGGGGCGTCTGACTCATCATGCGGTGGCGTTTGAACTCGGCGTACGCGCCCTGGTCCATGACCAACTCGAATGTGTAGGTTGAGTATTCCAATTCCCGCAATGGGACATCGTAGCGCCCCAGCCGCTTGAGCAGGGACTGGGCGATCTCCGCGCGGTTTTCCTCATTAAATTGTCTGATGCAATTGATAGCCGAGGCGTAGGGCATTTCCCCGAAACGGTAAAGCACCGCTGCCAGGATCTTGTCCTCCCCATCCCGGTCATAATCGATCAATGTACACCAGTCTGTTTCGATGTTTTCGACCGGCGGATTCGGTGTGTTGAGTTCCGCCATGGTTTCGATCAGGTAGGGGACCGCTTCCGCATATTTGACCAGGGTGGGGACTTCGGAACGTGCGGCTTCCTTCACCCGTTCTCCGATTTGCCTGACCTCGGCGAGCGGGTGGGAAAGCATCTTACGGATAGCGCCTTCCAGCACGCGCGCATTGGCGGTCATGCCCACGTTGGCGTTGGCTGCCGCAGGGAGGATGAAGCGGCAGGTATCGACATATTGCGAGCGAACGCGGCGATCATACGCCTCATTGCCCTCGTTTTCACGCTTTGGGGATCGTTTCTGAATAAGATCCTTGACAGGTTCGAGCGAGTCGGCATAGCTCTCGAACAACATGCGGACGGTGCTGGTGAACTGCTCGCGCAGAGGGTGGTTCTCCAGCTCCGGGGGGAGCGTAAAGTCCTGCGGTCCCCACTTTTGATAGCGTGTGGATTTTTCCGTGTAGGAGGCAAGTCGGTTGCTTTCGATGCATTCGATGGCGAGGCGCGAGACGTTTTCGAAGGCGATGTGCAGCACAGCGTGTTCCGCCACGGACGCATGACCGTATCCCACCACCCATTTCTCGTGAAATTGAGCGGATTTCTCGTCACTCAATTCCTGGGCGATCTCGCGAAAGGACTCGGGCGAGCGCGAGGTCTTCGCAAAAGCCACTGCGATGGTTTCCGGGCTGAGCGAACGAGGGGACAACAGATAAATATCACGTTCGGGCATGCTCACTCCTTTATGACAATAATCAAAAAGCGACCAGCAGCCATGCTGATCGCTCCGGGGTTTAACCCATCGGGTGTTTCATGGGTGCACCGCCGAGCAGGTGCAGGTGAATATGAAAGACGGTCTGGCCCGCCTGCGGACCGGTGTTCACGATCAGGCGATATCCTCCCTCGGCGATGGCTTCGCGCGAGGCAAGTTGTTTGGCCACGAGGAAGAGATGACCGATCAGCGGTTCATCGTCCCTGGTCATCACGTTGACCGAATCGATGTGCCGGTTCGGAACGATCAGGATGTGCGTGGGCGCGGCCGGGTGAATATCGCGAAAGGCCGTCACCTGATCATCGTGATACACATTCGTGCTGGGGATCTCGCCTTTGATGATCTTGCAGAAAAGACAATCGTCCATACGATCTCCTTTTTTGTGCGGTCTTCAGGGTTCGGGTATGGGTCCGTGAGTGGGGACGCAAACGATGTCGTAGTATTCCAGTTCGATTTCCTTGTTTGCTTGAGCCCACTCAGCCGCCTCATTCCCCATGATGCGGACCTTGTCGATGGATTGCAGCACCTGGGAAGGCCAGTAGCGCGGCAGGGTCATGAGCGGATCGCCAATGGCGGCCTCCGGCGCATATGCCGGGCGTTCCGGGTCCAGGGCATCTGCCTGGGGAACCCAGTTGTACATCACCGGGCCGCGTGAATTGGTGGTGAACCCGAGCTGGTACCCCAGTTCCCGCGCGGCCTGCACCGGCCGCAGGCCAAACCCTCCGCCCGGCCAGATGATCGCAATGGGATTCTTATGGAAGTATTGCGCAAAGGCATCCTTGGGTCCCTGCAGTTCGCGGGTGAGGATCGCCTTGGAGGTGTCGTCGTTCATGGAACCGCCGATCATCACGCCCTGCGCTTGATGATCCACCCAGCCTTCGTTCTCCAATTGGGCGTTTTCCAGCCACAAGGACTCGGGCGTGTCCGGCTGGCTGGGGAATCCATTGACGACCGGCCAGCCCCAGTTCTCCCAAAATCCACGAAAATGTTTGTTGAAGTTGTCCGCCTGGCGGCGGCTGTCCTGGATGATCAACACCGACCGCTGGGGAATGTAGACGTTGCGCTCCATGAACGCCAGCAATTGCTTGGTGTTGATCGCCACAAAGCTTTGCCGCTTGAGCTCATCCATGAAGATGTTCAAATCGCCCACGAAGATGCCGCCCGTTTCCTCCACGGGGCCTTTGTAGATCGACTGAAGCATGATGATCATGACCACGGTCCCCGGCTGCGCGCTGAACGGATTCCATTTGTTGCGCAGGTATTGGCATGTATCCTGGATGTAGGTGCGGGGAACGTCCAGCGGATGCAGCAGCGTGGATTGATACATCCCCGGCAGCGCAGGAGGGATTCGCGCAATGGTGGGGGCCGGTTCCGGGGTGGGAGGGAGAGAAGTACCCGCCGGAGCTGCGAGTGTTGTGGATCTTTCTGTGACTGTATCGGTGACAGCCGGCGCAGGGCTGCAGGCGATCAACAGGAACACGACCATTCCGCTGGTCATGATCTTTTGGAAGTGGAGGAGAATCCCATTTCGATCGCGCATAAAACTATTGTAAACGATATTGAGTGGAGGGGGACGCGGCGATGTCTGTCAGGCACAGCGTGAATGCGATGGTTTAGGGTATGCCGGGAATGGGACCCATCAACGGTGCGCAAACGATGTCGTAATAATCCAGTTCGATGGACTTGTTCTGCTCCGCGTACAGCGCCGCTCCTTCGCTGATCTGGCGAACGGTGTCCAGTTCGCCTCGGGAATTGATGTCCATGTACCGGGGAAGGGTCAGCAGAGGATTGCGGGCCGGACCCTCCGGGATCGCGATCGGATTGGATGGATTGACCGCGTCTGCTTGCGGGACCCAGTTGTACATCACCGGGCCGCGCGGGTTGACGGTAAAGCCGAGTTTGTATCCCAATTGCGGGGCGAGTTCCACGGCGCGCGCGGAAAATCCTCCACCCGGCCAGATGTAGGCGATCGGCGTCTTGTTCATGTATTTCTGAAGCGAGGTGATGGCTCCGCCCATCTCGCTCAGAATGAATTCGTCCGTGGATGAATTGGTGATGTTGATGTTGTGGATGTAACCGTGCGCCTGGTAATCCACCCAACCCTCGGCGGAGAGGGCGGCATTTTCCGCCCACAGGTCGGGGCGCTCATCCAGACCGATATAAGCGTTCACCACCGGCCAGCCCCATTGTTCATAGTAGGTTCGGAAATGATCGTTGAATTTGGCAGAGTAGGCGCGGTCGTCCACGATCAACAGTACGGACAGGCGGGGAACGTTAGAGTTGCTGTACAGGAAATCCGCCATCTGCTGCATATTGATGGCTTGAAAGCCAAGCTCATGAAGATCCTTCATCAACAGCCGGAAGTCCTTGCCGGAGATCTTGAGCAGTTGGGAGGTTGCGGCATCCTGATCGATGGCATGGAACATGATGGGCATCACGACCGTGCCCGGCGCGGCGTTGTTTGGATTCCATTTGTTTTGCAGATACTGGCAGGTATCCGCCACATACGTGTGCGGCAGTGAATCCGGCTTTAACAATGAAGTCTGGAATGCCGCGGGCAGGGCAGGGGGCGTGCGCGGGATCGTGGCTGTCGGGACCGGAGTCTCGGTCGGCGCGAGGGTCTGGCTTGGGCTCCCGATCTGCGCCAGGGCGGTCTCAAAAGCTGCGGTCAATGCCAGATTTGTGTCCGGCGCCGGAGGTTGGGATTGACACCCGGCCAGAATCGCGACTGCCAGCCCGAATGCCAGGAGGATTCGATGGGGATTGATCATTCGGCGGATTGTACCAAACCCGGGTCGTAACACTCCTGGTCCCGGCGTTCCTTCCCTTTACTCATCGCTCTTTCCGGAGATGAAGTCTTCCACTTTCTGGCGGCAGACCTCATCGCGATAAAACTTTGGCGGCGTTTTGAAGAAGTAGGAGGAGGGGCCGGCGATCGGGCCGGCCAGTTCACGGTCCAGCGCCAGCTTGGCGCAGCGGACCGCGTCGATCATCACACCGGCGGAGTTCGGACTGTCCCAAACTTCGAGCTTCAGCTCCAAATTGATGGGCACCTCGCCGAAGGTCGTCCCCTCCAGGCGGATGTAGCACCACTTGCGGTCGGGGGAAGGACCGACGTGCACGTTTTGTGGGTCGATATTGTAGGGGATCATGCTTGTCACCGCGTTGGTCTTGGAGATCTTCTTGCTCTCGAGCCGTTCGCGCTCGAGCATGTTCAGGAAGTCGGTATTGCCTCCGAAGTTCAACTGATAGGTGCGGTCGATCTTGATGCCGCGGTCAACGAACAGGCTGGTAATGACGCGGTGAAGGATGGTCGCGCCGAGTTGGGATTTGATGTCATCGCCAAGGATCGGCAGGCCGGCGTCGGCGAACCTTTTGCCCCAGTATTCGGAGGAGGCGATGAACACGGGAATTCCATTCACAAAGGCGCAGCCGGCCTCGATGCATTGTTCCACATACCATTTGGTAGCCATTTCTGAACCCACCGGCAGGAAATTGATCACCACATCCGTCTTGGTCTCGCGCAGGATGCGGACGATATCCGCCGTCGGGCCGGGTGCTTTTTCGATGATCTCGCTCAGGTACTTTCCAAGCCCGTCATGGGTCATGCCGCGCACGACCGGAGCGTTGAGCTTCGGTACATCGGAAAATTTGTAAGTGTTGTTGGGTTCGGCGAAGATCGCTTCGCTCAGGTCCCTGCCCACCTTGGTGGAGTTCACGTCGATGCCGATGGTGAATTCGATGTCCCGTACATGATACCCTCCAATGCGTGTATGCATGATACCGGGGATGACTTGATCCTCCCTGGCGTTCTTGTAATACTGTACACCCTGGACCAGCGAGGAGGCGCAGTTCCCCACGCCGATGATCGCGACCCGTACTTTTTTTGTTGCCATGCTCATTCTCCTGATTGATCTCCGCTTTGCGCGACCCTCCAAGGGCTTCGCTTTCAGATATAACGGTGAAGTATAATCTTACCGAAGGTTTCCGATGCCCATCGATCGCTTAAAACTTCTCGAACGACTCCTGGACTTGACTCGCACCCTCAGCCTGTCGGTGGATCTTGAGGCCTACCTGCAAACCGTCCTTTCCGCGGCTTCGGAATTGACCGACAGCGAAACCGCCTCGATCATGGAATATGATCGAAACACCAAGGAATTCTACTTTAAATTCATCCCCTGGTTTCATCGCGAGGCGCTGTCCGGGGCGCGCGTTCCACTGAGCGGGAGCGTGGCCGGCTGGATTTTTTCCAACGTCAAGCCGGCGATCGTGAATGACACTTCGAAGGATGAACGCCACTATGAAAAGATCGACCACCTGGCGAATTTCACCACCCGCTCGCTGGCGGGAGCGCCGTTGATCCTGCGCGGCAAACCGATCGGCGTGTTCGAAGTGTTCAACAAGGCGAACGGGGCGCACTACACCGAGGAGGACGTCCTGGTCCTGGAGACGCTGGCCTCGCTTTCCTCCACGGCCATCCAGAATTACCAGCTTGAAAACACGGTTCAAACCGCTCGGGAGGAAGCCCGCGAGCTCAACCGGATGAAGAACGATTTCATCGCCATCACCTCGCATGAACTTCGTACTCCCCTGGGATTGATCCTCGGCCATGCAACCTTTTTGCGCGAACTCGTGGGCAGCGAATATCACGAGCAAGTGGACGCCATCATCCGCAACGCCTCCCGACTGAAGGAGATCATCGAAAGCCTTTCCAACGTGGATAATTATCAGACCGGCGCCGCCAGCCTGCGCCAGCGCAGGGCGTCCATGGTGCGCATCGGCGAAGACGTGATCGCCTCCTTCCGCGAGATGGCCGCGCAAAAGGGGATCACGCTGAAGGGGGAGTTCCCCGAAAATGACGGCCTGTTCGCCGATGTGGACGCGGCCAAGATCGTCATCGTGTTGAGCAACCTGGTCAAGAATGCGGTCACCTTTACGCCCGAGGGCGGGCATGTGACCGTGCGCGGCAGCCGCGACGCCGCGGACATACGCGTGGAAGTTCAGGATGACGGGATGGGAATCCCGGCCAAGGATCTGGAAATGATCTTCGAACGTTTTTACCAGGTGGAGTCCCATCTGACGCGCAAGCATGGGGGAATGGGATTGGGGCTTTCAGTAGCGAGAGGAATGATCGAAATGCACGGCGGCCGCATCTGGGTGGAAAGCGAAGAGGGAAAAGGCAGTGTGTTTACCTTCCTGCTCCCGCTCGAAGCGGAGCGATCGTCGTCCATTCCCGGCCGGCCCGCCGCCTGAGTTTGTCTGTCCATCGCAATCCGTTCACCCCCCAAGGGAAGTCGTGAATTGAAAAAGATCCAGCCGCCTGTCTTTGCCATCGCCGGACGGTTGAACCGAGAGTACATCCTGCCTCCTGAAGGGCAGCCCGTCATGGATTGGCCGGGAGGCAGCCTGTTGTACACCGCGGGCGGTTTGTGTGTCTGGGAATCGAACGCGGGATTGCTGGCGCGCGTCGGGGAGGATTATCCCCGGCAATGGCTGGGGGAGTTCGAGCGCCGGGGCCTGGACGTGCGCGGCATCCGCATCCTGCCCGAGAGCGTGGACCTGCGCTCCTTCATTGCCTACACCGATACAAATGAACGCAGCCGGTCGAGCGCGGTCTCGCACTTCGCGCGGCGGCAGATGACCTTCCCCAAATCCCTGCTGGGATACCAGGTGGTGGACGAGTCAACCCGCGATCCCCGCCAGCCGGATCCGGTCGCTCCGCTGGCTCTGGACGTACCGAAGGACTATCGGGATATCATGCAGGTTCATATCTGCCCGCTGGATTTCACCAGTCAGAGTCAACTGGTGAATCTGTTCAAGGGCGGCGCGGACCACATCGTCAGTTTGGACCCCGCTTCGAATTACATGAATCCGACATTCTGGCGCGACCTGCGAATCGTGCTTCAGGGAGTGACCGTCTTTCAGCCCTCCGAGGAGGAATTGCGCGCCCTGTTCTGGGGCATGACGAATGACCTGTGGGAAATGGCTTCCGAAATTTGCACTTTCGGGCCGCGCATCGTGGTGATCAAGCGCGGTGGGCACGGCCAGTACCTGTATGATTCCCAGGGCAGTCATCGTTACGAGATTCCGGCCTACCCGGCGCGGCTGGCAGATCCCACTGGTGCAGGGGATGCCTTTTGCGGCGGCTTCCTTGCCGGATTTCACCGAACCCAGGATCCCTTGATGGCTGCGGTATATGGAGGTGTATCCGCCTCCTTAAAATTGGAGGGAAGCGGACCGTTCTACCCGTTGGACGTCCTGCCCGGCCTGGCCGAAGCCCGCTTGCATACCCTGCAGCAAATGACGCGGCAGCTTTAAGGTTCCTTCCTTTCCCGATATACTTGTACCCGTGACGCCGCTTTCCAGCCGGGTATTGACCCTGGCCATGCGCATTCAACAGATTCCAGCGCCGACCTTTCACGAGCAGGCGCGCGGCAAGTTCGTGCGCGATCTTTTCATTGCGGAGAGGCTCAAGGATGTCTCTGTCGACGGCCTTGGGAATGTCTATGCCCGCCTGGCCGCAAAAAATCACAAGGCTGCTCCTCTGGTGGTCTCCGCCCATTTGGATACGGTCTATCCGCCGGACTTCAATCTGAAATCAAGCAGGGAGGCGGATCGGGTCATCGCGCCGGGCATTGGGGATAATTCCCTGGGCGTGGCGGCGCTCTTCGGAATCCTTTGGAGTCTTCGGGAATGTAAGATTGAGCTGGAGCGTGATCTTTGGTTTGTGGCGAATGTGGGGGAGGAGGGCCTGGGCGATCTCAAGGGCATGCGGGAGGTCGTGGAACGATTCGGATCAGCGGTGATCGGGTACCTGATTCTCGAAGGACTGGCGCTGGGTCAGATTTATCACCGGGCGGTCGGCGTCCGGCGTTATCGCATCGGCGTGCGCACGGCCGGCGGTCATTCGTGGTCGGATTATGGGAGGCCTTCGGCGGTGCACGAACTGGCGCTGCTGATAAACTGGATCCTTGCCATTCGCCTCCCGCACGCGCCGCGCACAACGATGAACGTGGGAACCATGCATGGGGGAACCGGCGTCAACGTGCTGGCCGCTCAGGCGGATTGTGAAGTGGATTTGAGATCGGAGGATCCCGAAGTGCTGCGCCAGATCGCCGGGCAGGTGGAGGAACACGCTGCGCGGGCGGTCCGCAAAGGAGTGAGGGTCGAGGTCGAGGTAATTGGCGAGCGGCCGGCGGGGGAGATCCCGCCGCATCATCCTTTCATCGCGCTTGCGCAGAAATGTGCCCGAGAGGCGGGCCTGGAGGCGGTCCTGACCGCCGGTTCGACCGACGCCAATATCCCGATCAGCCGCGGAATTCCCGCGGTGGTCATGGGCGTCACCAGCGGCGGCAACGCGCATTCGGCGGACGAATACATTCAGATCGAACCGATTGCGAAGGGATTGGATCAGTTGGTCAGGTTCGTGAGTTCGGTGGAGGGAGCAGGTGGATAACGCGACTACCACCTCGGATTACTTCAATCCACTCACCTCGTACACCCCCACCGGCTGCGTCTTGCCTTTCATCGCGATCTCTGCGTGCGGTTTCGCCTCCACCTGCTTTTGGATTCGCTCATAGACCGCCTGGCTGATCAGAATCTGGTTCTTCGCGGAATTTTCCTGAATCCGCTTGGCTGTGTTCACACTGTCGCTGATGGCGGTGTATTCCAGTCTTTTCTCGGTGCCGATCAATCCCAGCACGGCCTCGCCGTAATGAATGCCCACGCCGAACGCCAGTTGGGAATCGGCCGGCAGTTCCTGATAAAGCCTTTCCACGGAACTGCGAATGGCCAGGGCGGTCTTCACCGCGCGTAACGTGTGATCCGGCTGGGGGACGGGTGCGTTGAACCAGGCCATGATGGCGTCGCCCATGAATTTATCGATCGTGCCCTCGTGTTCCAGGACTGCCTCGGCCATGGCTGCCAGATAGCGGTTGAGGATGCTCACCAGTTTTTCCGGTGGAAGTTTTTCGCTGTAGCTGGTGAAGCCGCGAATGTCGGCAAACAACACGGTGATGTCCACACGCTTGCCGCCGAGCTGAAGACTGTTGGGGTCGAGCTGCGCGATCACCGCCGGCGAGACCATGCGCTCGAACAGCCGGCGCTGGGCTTCCAGCTTCTTTCGTTCGGTCAGGTCATCCAGCACGATGGCCACGCCCTGGGTTTTCTTGCCGGCGTCCTTGAGCGGGGAGAGGTTCAGGCGCCAGTCCACTGCACCGCGCGAGGGCAGGGTGTGGCTGATCTCGAGATCCACGATGGGCTTGTCGGTCTGGCGGACCTCCTGCAGGTGAGGCCGGATCTGCCCGGAGACAGGCGCAAGCACGTCGTCCAGGTTGTGACCGAGCAACTCCGCCGCGGCGTGGCCGAGGATGTTCTGCGCGGCGCGATTGGCCAGGGTGACCTGATCCTGAATATCGGCGGTGATCACCCCGCTGGCGATGGAGGCGAAGACGTTGTCCATCAGGTTCTTGAGCGCGGTCACCTCCTCGAGCGTGTGTTTGAGGGAGGAGTACAGGCGTGCATTTTCGATCGCAACCGCGGCCTGGTTCGCGAAAGCCAGCAACAGGTCGCGCTCGGATTCGGCGAAGATTCCCGTGCGGATGCGGTTGTCGGCGTAGATCACACCGATGAGTTCGTTCTTGACCTTGAGCGGGACGCACAGGATCGAGCGCAGGTTGAACGCCACGATGCTTTCCTGACCGATGAAGCGCTGATCCTCCTGCGCATTGGTGGTGATGATGGGCTCGCCGCTGGTGATCACCCGGCTGACGACGGAACGGCTGACCGTCAGTTCGGAGGTGTTGATCGATTCCATCTCCCAGTTGCGGGCGATGCGGATGACCATCTCGCCCTTTTCGTCGCGCAGCATCAGGAAACCGCGCTCGGCCTTGGTCAGCCGCACGATGTTGTCCATCACGATTCGCAGCACCTCGTCCAGCTCGAGCGAGGAGTTGATCGCCTGGCCGACATCCGCAAGCGCAAGCATGTTGTTGTGCTCGCGCTGCAGTGCCTCGATCTTCTCCCCGACCTGCGCCAGAGTGGTCTCCAGACTTCGCAAGTCCCCAAGTGTGGACCTGGGGAGCTTGAGTTTTCCGGACTCCAGTTCGGAATGTATTTTGCCCGCCTGCTGGCCCAGCGCGAGGATCTGGTCGTGCACCGTTGTGGGGCGGGTTTTATTGTTCATGAGGAGCTGCCCTCAATTGTAACGCCCTTTTCCTGCTTCTCGCACAAATCTCAAAACGGGATTAGACAGAAACAAGGTAGGATATCGTAACCACAATTTAGATGTTAACGCAGCACTCTGGAAATGATCCCACGATTGGTCAGCCGCGCGCGCCAGGTCGCCAGCAGGATCCTGAGGGCCGCACGCCGGGCGCGGGACAGGTCCGCCGGGCGCGAGGTGAAGAGGGCGCGCTCATGCTCACCTTCGAGGATCTCGATCGCCTCCCGCGCTGCGGGCAGCAATTCCTTGAGCGACGAAGCGCGTGCAGCAGGCGTCGAATGAAAGGCCGGCCTTTCTCCAAGCGTTCGCAGGCTGTGGTTGATCACATAAAAGTATCGCTCCACAGGCGATAAGGCGGACCACTTTGCCCATCTCGTCAACCAGGGAGGCGGTCTATCGCCACCCTGTTCATAGCGCCGGACGAGATAAACCGGAAGTCGTGTGGAAAGGGAGTAACGTCTTTCCAGCACCAGGCCGGCGATCACCAGCATCAGGAACAGACCGGCAATGGAATATCGCCACCATGGATTAGTCCACACGGTCCTGGCTGGCGTATCGCCCCCGAGCGCGCGGGATTCCATATCCAGGAGCAGCTCCAATTCTTCATCCAGCTGATCGACCCCA
>VGNF01000085.1 GCA_016866195.1 Chloroflexota bacterium
TCATGCCCGTCCGCGCGGACGAGTGTGTAAACGGTGCTCATACTCGGATTATAGCCCCACTTGTTTGGATCGAACCAATCGGCCCTATCCGGATCCGTCCCCTTTCTTGTGCCGCTTGCGGAAGATCGAGGTGTTGAAGACAACCGTTGGGCGTTGGCCCGGCCCTTTGAAACTGGCGGTGGAATCAGCCGCGCTCCGGCCGGGGAGGTGTGTGCCCTGCATGAATACGATCTTCAGGTTCGCCAGCGAGATCAAATCGCCTGGATACAACATTCCCTGACTGGTGCGCTGGCCGTTGAGGAAGGTCCCGCCCGAGGAGCCGAGGTCGAAGATCACGAAATGGTCGCGGATCAGGCGGATCTCGGCGTGATGGCGAGAGATGCGCGGATCGTCCAGCACCAGCGTATTGTCGTGGCTGCGGCCGATGCGGACGACCGGCTCGGTGATCGGTATGGCCTTGGTTCCATTGACGATCAGGAACACGTTCTCCGGCACCGGCCCCCCGCTCTCGGCGTTCGATTCATTCATTGACGGGATCTGGTCCATTCATGCTCCGGGCGCTGCGAATTGGGGCAAATATAAACCAGTTGGAGCCGGTTTTCAATGAACAAATCATTTCAATCTGGTTTGATACGTTTGTGAAGTCTGCCACGATGAATATTCCCCGCACTCGCGAGAGTTGATTAAAATGGTGGACTTTACGGAGACTCAAAATGACACACCGAATCGCAACCGCCCGTTACACCATCCTGCTCGCTTTGCTCTTCCTGGAGGGCTGCAACCGGCCGTTCAGCATTCCCACCAACGCGCCGCCCAGGCAATTCCTCGAGATCACGTCGCCTCATGACGGGGATATCATCGATTCCCTGCCCGTCGATGTTGTGCTGAGAGCCACCACTCTCGGAGGTGGAGCTCAATCCCTGCTCCTGGAACAATCCTCCGCGCTGCCTGCATACAATCTGAATTATGGCCCATTCCCACTGAATCCGGGCGCGTCCCGGCAGGACCTGACGGTAGAGAATACGGCAACGAACTCGGATGGTGAAAATGCCTTTGGTCTCATGACGTTCACCGGTTATCTCACATTATCCAATGGCAACCGGCTCGCCTCAAACTCCGTCACGGTATGTGTGACATATTTCGACAGAAGCATCTCCTCCCCGTTTCCCGATCTCGGATACGCTGTGATCGATGAGTACTACTGCCTGCCGGCACTGTTCCCGGAATTGTCCACCAACGAATGGGCCAGGCGGATCTACATTGAAAGCGCACTTCAAATTCGGGGTGACCGATGTTTACCGCGCAATTCGGGTGGTGGTTTGATCCTTCAATTATTTGCCCAGACAACCGCCAGCTACCGTGTTGCCCGTGTGACAGCGGATTTTCGCATTTATGGAAATCCTGCTCTCGTCCGAGATTATTCGGCTGCCGACCTGGAGTTGGACCGTGTGGGTCTGAGCGGCGAGTTTTGGGCGTTATCGCTGGTTCTGTCCGTGCATGACCCGACAAGCGCCATCCCCGACGGCTACACCCACATCGAAGTGACTGTCCGCGCCCATGACCTGGATGGCGTCATGCAAGCCAGCGACACCACTGTCCTATCCCTGCCCGCCTGCCAGCCGGATATGAAGGAGGATGCCCTGGTCGAGCCGACCGCCACAGCCACCGTTCCCGTCATACCGACAGAAGAAAAGAAGGAGCCGCAGCTGCAGTCGGAGGATATCCCCAGCGATCCGCCGCCTCCCTGTCCACCCACGGTGTATTGCGGCGAATGAACTATGGCATCCGCGCAGGTAAGACCTTCGGCAGCCTCCCAGTTGCTCCTTATCCAACGCGATCAACTCTGACCCAAAACGCAAAGCCAGTGTGATGGGGGAATTCATCGGCGCATCTCTGAAAGGATGTCCACCGCGCTCTTTTCGTTCTGCCAGCCTTTGCCCAGTTCTTCACGAATTTTCAACAGGCGTTCCCATACTTCGTCACTCGCTGGTTTTGTGGAAACCGCATCCAGCGGTACGATCGCGGCGACCGGCTTGCCGCGTTGTGTAATGACATAACGTGTGCGTCGTTCTTTTACCGCCTGCACCGCCCTGGAAGCGTGCGCCTTTAATTCGCGAATCCCGATCTCTTCCATTGGTTTCTGATTTCGTTTCATGTGTCACCCTTGTAACCACATACTACATCCCCGTGAATCCACTGTCAAGCCTGAAATACGAAGCCCGCGGATGATTTTCTGCCCGGTCATTTCTTTTTCCCCTTCTTTACTTTTTTCTTTAAAGCGATTTTCTTTGGCTTCATCTTCGGTTTCGCGGCAGCCTTCCTTTCTTGCTTCTGCCTGGCGGCAGGTTTCTCCTCCCCCAGGGACCTCTCCATGCTCCAACCCACGACAAGGCCGGTGACCGATTCACCCGAGGCCACCTACGCCACCACATCGACGCGACCTGCGGGTCGCTTCACCACCACCAGGCATCCTCCGCAATGGCATTCATATCGCATCGAGGTGGTATACTCTCAACGGGAAGATACGTGCCAACCATCAAAGGAATCTCCGGACCTTACCGGCTTTTCTTCTATAGTTTCGACTGCAATGAACCAATTCATGTTCATGTAAGGCGTGAGAATATGCTGTGTAAATTCTGGCTCGACCCGACAACCTTATGTCATAATCATGGGTATGCTCCATCCGAGTTGAACCGCATTCGCGCCTTGATAGATACTTATCATGACAAGATCGTTGAGGCTTGGGATGAACACTGTGGTCAAAATTGAGACAAGGATCAAGAATATCGAGGTTACGGCGGACTCCATCATCGCCCACCTGACAGACGGACGATCGATCAGCGTACCGTTGGTTTGGTCATGGCGACTGGCCGAGGCGACTCCGCAACAGCGCAACAATTATGAGATCATGGGTGATGGACATGGAGTCCACTGGCCCGAAATTGACGAGGACATCAGCGCGGAGGGAATGTTATATGGCATTCCCGCGCCGCGGCCCAGACATTCGTTGGCGAAACATAAATAATCCAAACCACCGCTATTGAAGGCGGCATGCACAAGAGGGGTGAATATCGCTGCATCCACTCCAGATGGCTTCCGATATCAACTTTTCTTGTTCTTCTTTCCAGCTTTGGACTTTGGCTTTCCTTTCGATGACTTTGCAGCCGCTTTCTTCGACACTTTTTTCGGTTTCGCGGCAGCCTTCCTTCTTTGCTTCTGCCTGGCGGCAGGCTTTTCCTCCCCCAGGAACCTCTCCATGCTCCATCCCACCGCGAGGCCGGTGACCGATTCGCCCGGCGCCACCTCCACCACCGCGTCCCCACGGCCCGCGCCGCGCCTGCGAATCCCTGCCGCATCCAGCCGCGCGGATTTCGCCGCGCCCTTGCTCATGTGGATCGTGGCTACATGGTTCGGTTTGCCGGTTGCAACCGCTACGAGTAAAACTTTCTCAGACATATCCCAGGCGGTCACGCCCTTTCCATAGCGTCCCTGTTTGGGGAATTCCTTTTCCTCCACCCGCTTGGCCTTGCCGTCGCTCCCGAGCAGGAAGATCTCACCCTCGGCGGGCAGGATCTCCATTCCAATTACCTCATCCTTCTCCTCCAGTTTGATTCCGTTCACGCCCGCCGCCACCAGTCCCATCGGGCGTACCTCGCCCTCCCTGAAGCGGATCCCCATGCCCATTGCAGTGAAGAGCAACACTTCCTTCTTCTTCCCATCCGTCAGCCCCACCCAACCCAGGCGGTCCCCTTCGTTGACCTTGACCAGGGCAAAGGTCTGCGCCGAGGGGCCGGGCAGCTCATCGATCAGGGTTTTCTTGACCATGCCGAAGCGCGTGGTCGTGATCACACACGCTCCCTCGCCCAGGCCGGATCGGTTCGCCGGCAGCGCGAAGACCGCGGCCAGCGCGTCGTTCTCCGTGAGCGGCGACACCTTGTAATACATCGATCCCTGTCCGAGCTTATCCGCCTCGGGGATCAGGTGCGCCGCGACCGCCGCAGCCTTGCCCAGTTTGCTCACGAAATAGATGGTATCGGTCGTCGAGGTTTTCACCAGGAAGCGCGGCGCATCGGTTCCAGAGTGCCGCGGCTGTTTGTCCTCATGGGTGCGCGCCACAAGTCCCTCGTCGGTCACGCCCACCCACACGGCTTGATGCGGCAGCTCGCGCGCGGTCAACGCCTTCGCGCCCTTTGCCCCCTCCTTCAGGTTCACGATCTGCGTGCGGCGGCGATCCCCATAGGCGGCTTTGACCTTCTGCAGTTCATCCGCCACCACGCCGCGCATCAACTTGGGAGACTTGAGCAAAGCCAGCAGATTCTTGATCAGGGCGTTCACTTCCTTGTACTCGGTTTCGATCTTTTTTCGTTCGAGAGCTGCCAGCCGGCGCAACTGCATATCCAGGATGGCGTTCGCCTGGAGTTCCGTTAATTTGTAACGCTTCATCAGTTTGGCGCGGGCCACATCCACATCCGATGCGCCGCGGATCAGGTTGATCACCTCGTCCAGATTCTTCAACGCAACCAGGTACCCTTCGAGAATGTGCCGGCGCGCCCTGGCCTTCTCCAGATCGTATTCGGATCGCCTCTTGACGACTGCCAGTCGGTGTTCGATGTACACGCGCAGCGCCTGTTTGAGGGTCAACGTACGCGGTTCGCCCCGCCCGCTTTCGTCGGCGACCAATGCCAGCAGGTTGATGCTGAACGTGGTCTGCATCGGCGTGCGTTTGTACAGGTCGCGCAGCACCAGGTCGGGGTTGGCGTTCTTGGTCAACTCGAGCACGATGCGCATGCCCTGGCGGTCAGATTCATCGCGCAAGTCCGAGATCCCTTCGAGCTGGCCGTCGCGCGCCAGCTCGGCGATGCGTTCGATCAGGCTGGACTTGTTGACCGTGTACGGCAGTTCGGAGACGATGATGCGGCTCTTGCCGCGTTCCATCTCCTCCACGTGCGCCTTGGCCTGCACCGTAACGCGCCCGCGCCCGGAACCGTATGCGGATTCGATCCCCTCTTCCCCTTTTTCCTGGAGGATCACGCCGCCGGTCGGGAAGTCCGGTCCCTGCACGAACTTCATCAACTGCTCGACGTCGATGTCATCCAGTTTCTCCCAGCGGTTGAGCATATACACGATCACATCCACGATCTCGCCGAGGTTGTGCGGCGGGATGGACGTGGCCATGCCGACCGCGATGCCGGTGGCGCCGTTGACCAGCAGGTTGGGCAGGGCCGAAGGCAGCACGCTGGGTTCCTGCAGGGTATCGTCGAAATTGGCCGCGAAATCCACCGTCTCCTTGTTGAGATCGGACAGGATGTCGAGCGCGGCGGAGGTCAGGCGCGCCTCGGTGTATCGCATGGCGGCGGGCGGGTCGCCGTCGACGGATCCGAAGTTTCCCTGTCCATCCACCAGCATGGTGCGCATGGAAAAATCCTGCGCCATGCGCGCCATCGCCTCGTACACCGCCGAATCCCCATGCGGGTGATATTTGCCGAGCACCTCGCCCACGATGCGCGCGGACTTCTTGTAGGCCGAATCCGAGCGGATGCCCATGTCGTACATCGCATATAAGATGCGGCGCTGCACCGGCTTGAGTCCATCGCGCGCATCCGGCAGGGCACGCGCAACGATCACGCTCATGGCATAATCGAGGTAGGCCTGCTGCATTTCCTGGTCGATGTCGATCTTTCTGATCAATCCGAGTTCCATATCAAACTCCAAGCCCCACCCGACCTACGGTCACCCTCCCCAAATTCCAAATGGAATTTGGGGAGGGCTGGGTGGGGCAGGGAAAATATGTTCTAATTTCGGGCTTATCTTACGGGGAAAGAGGCACACCGTCAAGTGCAATGCCCCTTCCGACCATTCAGCGCATTGTGAACCACCGGATTAACTACTATAATCGCCGGCATTATCGATGAACGATGAAACTTAGCACCTCCAAGGAAGTCTGGATTGCACGTACGATCGCCTGGGTGATCGCGCTCGCGCTTTCATGCGCGATCCTCTTCGGCACCACATTCATGCTGGGACCGAGCCTGTTCGCCGTCCCCGACCTGGATCAGAAGATCGCAGTGGCCATCTATTGCCCGGGCGCGACGAGCACCTCGCTCGAGGAAGGCGCCTCCACACCCACGACCACGAGTCCCTCCGGGACATACGGCCATACCGTGGAGGTCACCTGCTTTTTCGCGGATGGCAGCTCGAAGATCATCCGCAATGAACAGTACGCGCTGGCAGCCATCGGCGGAGTGTTCGGCATCGGCGGCTTGATCGGGATCGCGGTTTCCATCCCGCTGCTGCTCCTGCCGCTGATCCTGATCCGCAAAAAGAAGGCCTGACCCACAAAAGTGAGGCGGCCGGGAGGTTGGCATGGCTTCTTCGATCGACGAACTGGTTACGATGGGGGATGTCGATTCCCTGTATGAGATCATGGCCGAGCATGAAAATTGGATGACCCAGCTCGACGCCGCCGAAGGCCTCGCCAAACTGGGCGACAAGCGCGGAGTGGAATTCCTGGTCAGCGCAGAACGCAGCGAGGACGAGGAGGTGCGCGAGGTCGCACGCGAGATCCTCTCGACGCCTCTCATCAAGCACAGGCTGGACGATCTCAGGGCCGACGAGGAGGAACACCGGCGGCAAGGGCTGGAAACCGCCCGGAGGCGTTTGCAAACCGGGAAGCCGGTCTTCCTTTACAGGATGGTGTACCTGCCGGCCGATGACCTGCTGAACGAAGATCCGCTCAGTCAGGGGTTTGAAATCCCCGCATTGGACGAGTTCGGATTCGAGGGCTGGGAGGTGGTTAACTTCATCCCGCGCCGGCGACAGGTGCTGGCCGGGTCGGTGGACGATCACTTTACCGGCGCGTATTTCCTGCTCAAGCGCCAGGTAACGCAGGACGAAGCGCCGGAATTGAAATAAATCATCGGCGCATGGATAATCGTTTTTTCGTTTATGGAGTAACGGTAAAATTCCGCGCCGCGCATAATCCCCTCTGACCGGTTTCGGAGCACAGCACCAGAGACATGCGCAGGTCGTTCCCCTTCGGTTTGTACGAGAACGACGGCGTGCTGAACAGGTAGGTTTCGCCGGGGGCGATCACATCCCTGGTGGTCGTGGTCATGCACCCGTCAATATCGGTGAAACCGTCCGAGAGATCCGCCAGCGTGGTGCCGGTTTCACGATCTTCGATCGTGATATTCAACGATTTGAGCGGAATCGTCCCGGTGTTCTTCACGCGCAGATCCAACCACCAACTCCCGCCGCAGAATTCCAGGCTGGAATAGGAGACGTCGAACGTCGGCGCGGGAGTGGAGGTAAAGGTTGGGAGCGGAGTGAAGGTGGGTGAGGGCGTGGGAGGCGGGGTGAAGACCGGTAAAACCGATATATCGCCCGAGAGGGTCGCGTATTGCCCCCAAATCCAGCACAGGCTGCCGCCGTCCTCCGGGTTTCGAATCAGCCAATAATTCCCGGCCGGATCGCGCGCCATCACCTCGGCGGTCTTCCCCACCAGCAGCGCGCCGATGTAATCATAAGCCCTGCCCGGCCCACTGCGGCAGTTCGTTGCGACCGACACGCTGATCAGCGGATTGACCGGTCGGATCGTCACTGCAGGCAATGTATCGAGAGTTTCCGAGGCGGTCGGAATCGGTGCGGCCGGAGTGGAAGAAGTCAAGAGTCCGGTGGAAGGCAGTGCGCCTGGAACGGCGGATTGAGTCTGCGCGCCGATTGCAGTCTTCGCCACGACCGTGTTGAGGGAATCCACCGCCGCGGGTGTGGGAGCGGAGGCTGGCAGACAGGCAGCCATGCCGACCATCAGGAGGATCATGACCAGGGCGGAAATCCTTGAGGGGCGCATCTTTCCTCTTTGTCAGCCGGTGATACGCCCAATCATAATCCTTTTCACTCCCGGTATGACCTTCACTGTAAAACACTCTACAGGGAGAAAAACAAACGGAGGCTTGGGAATCCCAAGCCTCCGCCGTTCATTCAGAATCGTGTGTGCTCGAATCAGTCCGCTGCCGTGGGTTCCGTCGGCTCGGGAGCCGGACCCGCCTCCTGGGGTTGTTCGGAGAAACGGCCGGGGATGAAACCGGTTCCTGCGGGGATCAGCTTTCCGATGATCACGTTCTCCTTCAGGCCGAAGAGCGGATCGGTGGTCGAACCGATGGCTGCGCTCGCCAGCACCTTGATCGTGTGCTGGAAGGAGGAGGCCGAAAGGAACGAATCCGTGCTGAGCGAGGCCTTGGTCACGCCGAGCAGCACCTCGACGAAGCGCGCCGGCTGCTTGCCTTCCGCCAGCAATTGTTCATTGAGCTTGCGGAGCTCGAGGCGGTCGACCGTATCCCCGGGCAGATACTTGGTATCGCCGGGGCGCGTCACCTGCACCTTGCTCATCATCTTGCGGATGATGACCTCGAAGTGCTTGTCGTGGATGTTCTGCCCTTGCGAGCGATACACCTTCTGCACCTCACTCAACAGGTACATCTGACAGGATTCGCGTCCCTGGATTTTGAGCACGCGATGCGGGTTAAGTGAACCCTCGGTCAGCGCCTGACCGGCTTCCACGTGGGCGCCATCGCGCACCAACAGGCGGGACGTGTTGGGAATTTCCTCCACCATTTCCTCGCGTTGTTCATACGAGACGACGACCTTGGAATCCTTCTTCTCCACAGCCACACGGCCTCCGTGCTGTGCAGTGATGGTAGCCTTGTCCTTCATCGCCAGCACTTCGCCGGGCTGCACCTCGGATTCATCCCTGGCGACGATCTTCCAATCCTCGGGGATGGCATACTCATCGTGGACCATTTCGGCGTGCTCGATGCGGATCTCGCGCATGTCGGCGTACTTCTCCGACTGAATCACGCGCACGGTCCCCCCGATCTCCGCCACCAGCGCCTCGCCTTTCGGCTGCTTGCGGGCTTCGAACAATTCCTCCACGCGCGGCAGACCTGTGGTGATATCCGCACCGCCGGCGGCCACACCGCCGGTGTGGAAGGTTCGCAGCGTGAGCTGCGTCCCCGGCTCGCCGATGGACTGCGCGGCAACGATGCCGATCGCGGAGCCAAGCTCCACCATGACGCCGCGGCCGAGGTCGATGCCGTAACATTTGGAGCAGATTCCGTGGCTCAATTCGCAGGTGTGCGGCGAGCGTACTTTGACCTCCGTTACGCCGGTGGTGGCGATTCGGCGCGCCAGGTCGTGCGTGATGATGTCATCCGCTTCACCGATCACTTCCCCCGTGTTCGGGTCGATCACTTGCTGAGCCAGCAGACGGCTGTACATGCGGCTGACCATCGATTGACCGGCGACGTCGTCCGTCTTGCGAATCCAGATGCCATCCTGTGTGCCGCAATCATATTCATTGATGATAATGTCCTGGGCAATGTCCACCAGGCGGCGGGTCAGATACCCCGCGTCCGCCGTGCGCAGCGCCGTATCCGCTAGGCCCTTGCGTGCGCCGTGTGTGGAGATGAAGTATTCCTGCGCCGTCAGCCCTTCGCGGAAGTTCGAACGAATCGGCATGGGGATGATGCGCCCGGAGGGATCGGCCATCAACCCGCGCATGCCCGCCAGCTGGGAAATGGTGGAGAAACCGCCCTTGGTCGCGCCGGAGGTGGCCATGGTGGAAAGGTTGCCATCCGGATCCATGTGCCGTTTGACGGCATCGGCCACTCCATCGGTGGTCTCCTGCCAGATCTGGATCTCGCGCTCGTTCTTCTCCTGTTCGGTGAGCAGGCCGCGGCGGAAGTCGCGCAATACCACCTCCACCTGTTTTAGCGCATCGTCGATGATGGTCTTGCGTTCCGGCGGGATGGTGATATCAGCCACGGCCAGCGTGGTGCCGGACTTCATGGCGTATTCAAAGCCGATGCTCTTGATGTGGTCGGCCACGTTGGTGGTCACCTCCTGGCCGCACATCTCGTACACTTCCGCGATCAGGTCCTTCACCCCACCCTTGTCCAGCTTGTGATTGACGAAACGCACGTCTTCGGGCAGCACGCGGTTGAAGATCACACGTCCGACGGTGGTGTCGATCACGCGCTCCTCGGGCTCAGCCAGCCGTCGTCCCTGGTCGTCGTACCAGGTCAAGGTTCGCAGCTTGATCTCGGTGTGGATATCGACCTGGTCAAGATCGTACGCCAGCTCCACTTCGTCCATATCTGCAAAGGCGCGTCCATCCCCGCGGTGAGCCGCCTTCTGCGGCATCGTCAGGTAATATACGCCGAGCACCATATCCTTGGAGGGGGAGATGATCGGCTCTCCATCCGCCGGCTTGAGCAGGTTCTTCGAAGCCAGCATCAGGTCGCGCGCCTCCTTGACGGCCTTTTGCGAGAGCGGGACATGGACAGCCATCTGATCCCCGTCAAAGTCCGCGTTGAAGGCGGTGGTGACCAGCGGGTGCAGCTGAATGGCGGAACCCTCGATCAGGATCGGTTCGAATGCCTGGATACCCAGGCGGTGCAAGGTTTTCGCGCGGTTGAGCAGCACCGGGCGTTCGCCGATCACGCCTTCGAGCGCCTCCCAGACCTCCGGGCGGTTGCGTTCGATCAGGCGCCGGGCGCCTTTGACATTGGCGGCATAGCCGTTCAACACAAGCCGGGCGATCACGAACGGGCGGTAGAGTTCGAGCGCCATGCTCTTCGGCAATCCGCACTGATTCAATTTAAGCTGCGGACCGACCACGATCACCGAGCGGCCAGAGTAATCCACGCGCTTGCCGAGCAAATTGCGGCGGAAGCGGCCCTTCTTCCCCTTGAGCATGTCGCTCAGGGATTTGAGTTCGCGGCGGCCGCGGCGGCTGAGCGCCTTGCCGCGCTGGGAGTTGTCGATCAGGCTGTCCACCGCCTCCTGCAGCATGCGCTTCTCGTTGCGGATGATGACATCCGGCGCGCCGAGCTCGAGCAGCCGTTTCAGGCGGTTGTTGCGGTTGATCACGCGACGATACAGGTCGTTTAAGTCGGAGGTGGCAAAACGTCCGCCGTCCAGCTGCACCATCGGACGCAGGTCCGGTGGGATGACCGGCAGCACGGTAAGGATCATCCACTCCGGGCGGTTGCCGGAGCGGCGGAAGGCTTCCACCACTTTCAGCCGGGTCGTGGACTTCTTGCGCTTCTGTTTGCTCTTGGTGGTGCGCACCTCGTGCCAGAGTTCCTCGGATAGTTTATCCAGGTCCAGGCGTTCGAGAATATCGAAGAAGGCCTCAGCGCCCATGTCGGCACGGAAGACCTGCCCCCAGCGCTGCTTGAGCTCACGATAGCGGATCTCGCTTAAAAAGGTGAAGGGACGCAGTTCCAGCAGTTCATCGCGCAGGCGCGAGGTCTGGTTGGACGAGGCCGAGGACTGGTTTTCCAGTTCGCCTCGCAGCGCCTCCATCTCCAAATCGGCCTCGGCGCGGATCGTGGTCGTGTGGACCTTCATCTCCTCGAGTTCGCGCTGTTTTTTCTCCTGCAATTCACTCTCGAGCGATTCCAGCTTGTTCTGTACGCTCTTCTGCACCTGGGTGATGTGCTTGCCTGTGATCTTGTCTCCGGCATCCAGCACCTTTTCACCGGTCGATTCAAAGAGGATCGCCCGCTTGGCATGCTCACCCATTTGCTCTTGAAGCAGACGTTCAAGCTGCTGACCCTCCTTGATGATCGGGTCGAGCTGTTCCGCGATGGTCTCGTCATACCCCTGTTCGAGGGAGGCCTGTTTCTGCTTGAGTTCGTTGAGCTTGTGATCGCGGCGGGTCTTGACTTCGGCGATCTGCGCGTTGACACCGTTGGCCTGCTCGCGCTCGGAGTCGGAGATCTCATCCTCCAGCCGTTTGAGCGCCTTGGTGCGCGCCTCTTCATCCACGTAGGTGACGATGTATTGCGCAAAATACAGCACGCGGTCGAGGTTGCGGCGCGAGATGTCGAGCAGCATGCCCATCTGAGACGGGATGCGGCGGGTGTACCAGATGTGCGCCACCGGCGTGGCCAGCGTGATGTGCCCCATGCGTTCACGGCGGACCGCGGCGCGCGTGACTTCCACCCCGCATTTATCGCAGGTGATGCCCTTGTATCGGGGATTCTTGTATTTGCCGCAGTAACACTGCCAGTCACGGGTTGGGCCGAAGATGGCTTCGCAGAAAAGGCCGTCCTTTTCCGGGCGCAGGCGGCGGTAATTGATGGTCTCGGGCTTGAGCACCTCGCCGTACGACCAGGACATGATCGTCTGCGGTGAGGCAAGGCTGATGCGTAGCGCGGTCAATCCCTTGGTTTCCACTCGTTACTCTCCTGAAGATATTGAGTCGGTCGGGTGTCTCTGGCAAAGCCCATCAGCTCGAGTCAGAGACAAACAAAGGCAAGCGCTTCGAGGGTTTTCCTCAAGCGCTTGCGGTAATATGTTCGGTTTTCACATCCAACGAACTGGATTATACGCGTTCCGGCCCAACGCGTCAAGATATCACTTGCCCAAGGTCTGTGGAAAAAGGCTTCCTTTTGTAGGCGCTGACCTCAATCCTTTAGAGTCCCTTTCCTTCAAACTTATGGAGATGTAGCCGGCGTTCCCGTTGGGGTGGCGGAGGGCGTATCCGTCGGAATGATCGTGATTGGGATCAGTGTCTCCGTCGGTGTAAGCGTGGAAGTGGGTGTATCGGTCGGGACGACCGGCGTCGGAGTGGGAGGCAGGTTGAGGTTGATGGAAACCCGCGTCTCCACCTCCGCCTTATCTCCGTAAAGCGTCAGGCGCAGGGTGTATACGCCGTTCGTCAGGCTGGAGAGGTT
>VGNF01000086.1 GCA_016866195.1 Chloroflexota bacterium
CCCCTGATCGCCCTGCCTGTTTCATCGAATTCCACGACACCATAGGCGGAGGCATCCCGCACCGGATAGGCAAAGATTTGAGCCCCCTGCGTGAGTTCGGCGGCTGCCCGCAAATGGTCCCACAACCCGGTTCCAAAGAAGATATTGTCGCCAAGGATCAGGCTGACCGTCCCGCCTGCAATGAAATCCTGCCCGATGAGAAAGGATTCAGCCAGTCCGCGGGGATGGTCCTGCGCCGCGTAAAGAAAATTCACACCCCAATGATCCCCTGATCCAAGCAGCCGCCTGAACTGCGGCAGATCTTCCGGAGTGCTGATGACCAGGATTTCCCGGATGCCTGCCAGCATCAACATGGAAAGCGGATAATAAATCATCGGCTTGTCGTAGACCGGCAGCAATTGCTTGCTCACACCCAATGTCAATGGATATAAGCGCGTTCCGCGACCCCCAGCTAGGATCATTCCCTTCATCTCGCCCCCCTCGCAGCGTAATTTTTTTCCATCCAGGCCTCAAACCCTTCACGCGAGCTGATCGATTCAATCCACTGTGGATGATCGACATACCACTGAATGGTTTGCCGCAATCCACTCTCCAGGTCGTACCGTGGAAACCAACCCAGGTCGTTTCGTATGCGCGAGACGTCCATCGCGTAACGGCGATCATGACCGGGACGATCAGCGACATGGGTGATCAAGGAGGCATAGGATTTTTCAGCCGGTCTGATCTCATCCAGGATGGCGCAGATTTCTAGGACCAGATCCAGATTGTACGGTTGATTGCCCCCTCCAATGTTGTATGTCTCTCCCGGTTGACCTTTTTCAATAACGAGGCGGATCGCCTCACAATGATCCTCGACGTACAACCAGTCACGAATCTGCCGGCCGTCTCCGTACACAGGCAGGGGCCTTCCATGCAGGGCGTTCAGGATCATCAAAGGGACCAACTTTTCCGGAAACTGGTAGGGACCGTAGTTATTCGAACAATTGGTGATCGTGACCGGCAGTTGATACGTATGGAAATAGGCCCGGACGAGGTGATCCGCCCCGGCCTTGGACGCCGAATACGGTGACCGCGGAACGTATGGATTGGCCTCGCTGAACGGCGGGTCATCCTCGGCCAGCGAACCAAAGACCTCATCCGTGGAAACGTGATGGAAACGCTTCCCGCCTCGATCCTTGGCCCACGCCTGGCGGGCGGCTTCGAGCAGGGTGAATGTTCCAACGATATTGGTTTGAATGAAAGGAGCCGGACCGTGAATCGAACGATCGACGTGGGATTCCGCGGCAAAATGAACGATCGTATCAATTTGATGTTCCGACATCAGACGGTTGACCAGCGCAGAATCAGTGATGTCACCTTCCACGAAGAGATGCCGCGATTCATCCGCAAGCTCCGTAAGGTTCTCCAGGCTGCCGGCATAGGTCAGAAGATCCAGGTTGACAATGCGGACCCTCGCATCCACCAGCAGCAAGTAATGGACGAAGTTGGCTCCGATAAACCCTGCCCCGCCGGTAACCAGCACATTCTTCATATGATCTTGAACTCCCTGATCGTATCGATCACATATTCCAATTCATCGCCGGTCAATCCATTGTGAAAGGGCAGCCGCACGAGGCGGTCACTGACGGACTCCGTTACCGGGCAATCTCCTTCTTTTCCACCCATGCGGCGACCCATCTCAGAGAGGTGCAGCGGCAGGTAATGAAAAACGCTATGAATCCCGCGCTGACGGAGAAAACCTATGAATTCCTGCCGCCGGTTCAGATCCGGAAGGATCATGTAAAACATGTGATAGGCCTGATCGCAATGCCCCGGTATGGTTGGCAACTGAACCGAATTCAGTTCTGCCCAATCCTGCAAGCCTTGGGAATAGGTCGCCCATATCCATTTGCGGTGCGCCTGAATTGTCTCGCGCTGCTCAAATTGAGCGGATAGGATGGCGGCCAGGATATCGGAAGGAAGGTAGGACGAACCTACATCCACCCAGGTGTATTTGTCCACCTGCCCACGGAAGAATCTCGCCCGGTTGGTCCCTTTCTCGCGGAGGATTTCCGCCCGTTCGATCCATTGCGGATCGTTGATCAGCAAAGCGCCTCCCTCCCCGCAGGAGATGTTCTTCGTTTCATGGAAGGATTGGGTTGCCAGCGATCCAAACGTACCCAGGTATTTTCCACGGTACTTGCCAAACAAGCCATGGGCATTATCCTCGACAACGCGCAGATCATGTTGATTGGCGAAGGATAAAATGGCGTCCATCTCACATCCGACACCCGCGTAGTGAACCGGCACGATCGCCCTGGTTCTGGAGGTGACGGCGGCTTCCAATTTTGATTCATCCAGATTAAGCGTATCCGGCCGGACATCCACAAAGACCGGCCTGGCGCCGCGCAGCACAAAAGCGTTTACCGTCGACACAAACGTGAAATCCGGCAGGATCACTTCATCCCCGGGCTCGATTTCCAGCAACAGGGCAGCCATCTCCAGCGCATGCGTGCAGGAGGTGGTCAGCAGGGCGCGCGGCACGGCAAGTTCTGCCTCCAACCAGGAATGGCAGCGCCTGGTAAATGGCCCATCGCCTGAGATATGGTTGTTCTCAAGCGCCTGGCGAATGTTTTCGAACTCCTTCCCGAAGAATACCGGGCGATTGAAATCCACCTTCATAGGTTCTCCAGGATCACATTGCATACCTTCTCTGCCATGGACGGATCGAAATTGTGGTCGTTAAACAGGTTTACGACTGCACTGGCCAGCTTTTCTGCCTGCGGCGCCTCTCCCTCCCCCCCCATCCCGGTCAGGGAAGGGTAATGCGAGCTGGCAAATAGTTCGGAGGCGAAAATTGCGTCCAATACTTTCTGTTGATTTCTCACCCGAATATTAAACCTCCAGGTCTGGTAGGCGGCGGGCAATTGCATTTCTTCTGGCAGACACCGGAAATAGATGGCGTTGATCATTGCGCGATGATCCAAGGAGGCTTTCATCGTCTGTTCGACTTGACGGCGATATCCTTCCCAATTAGATAGCGGTCCTTCCGTAGCCAACCAATTACCGTCTTGATACTGGAAGCGAGTCCCGGCATTCACACACTCCTTGTAGCTTTTTTCGATTTCCTCCAGGGCATGAGGATTATACGGCAGCTGCACGGATTGGTAATCGCCCTCTTGAATGAAAGCATAGCCTCCATAATTCAAGTCAACCACTTTCGCCCGCCCCGTGCTATACAACGTCACATCCGCTTTGGAGGTGGGCTCAGGCTCGAGGCGAGGGATACACAAACAACGATCGTCCACAACCAGAAATCCTTCATCCACTGCCTTTGCGCGGTCAAACATCTCATATGGAGTGTATGCATCTCCGTAGGTGTGCGCATAAAGCATTCCTCCGAATTCGTGCGTGCCGATCAACTTTTCAACCTGCGCCAGGTCCATGTGAAAGGATGTCTCGGAAATATCCACAAATCGAAAGGGGATGCCTGCTTTGAAAAAGGTGATCGGTACGATCGGGCAGATATTTGCCGGCAGCAGCCATGACCGTTCGACCGGCCTGGATTTCAGGAAATGATACAGAATGGTGGATGCCCTTGGCGCGTGAACCGTCTGCATCCCAGATCAGATCACTTTTCGCACCAGGATCGTAAAATCATACAGTCCGTAGTCATGCAGCAGAGCCACGTTCAAGGAGAAATTCCGTTTGCAATGATCAAAAAAGAACAGTGGATCGCCGTAGAACAGATCCGGTCTTTGCTCCATTCGATCCGCATCCGAATATTTGGTCAACATATTGAAGGAAAATCCACGGGAACACATCGCATTCATGCGCGCGAGGGTCTGGCAGGTGTAATTCTGCCACTGTTCGTAAGGTGCTTCGAGCTTGATGTTGAAGATTGCGCCCGCCACGAGATAATCCACCGGTGGCACTTCGGATTCGTCGCTCGTGAAGTGCGCGTTGGAAAATTCCCGGTGCGAATCGCGCCCGGCGCGGACCATTTCCTCGATCAGATCCACACCATAATATTCAAAATCCCATTCCTTCGTTTTCAGAAAATCGAACAGCGCGCCATATCCGCACCCGTAGTCGATGATCGAGAAGGGAATGGAGGAGTCGATAACCTTTACCAATTGTTCAAACCGGCGCGCCTGGGATTCCAGGCTGTTGTAATCCACTCCCTTGGCGGTCGGTCCAAAGGACTCCAGTTTTTCAATGAAGTATTGCGATAGTTTCTTCTGTATCTGGTCGAAACTCATTCGGGCTCGGAAGCTGTGAGGTGGGAAAGGGATTGATCCCCTGTCATGAACATCAGGTCGAGGATCGTCACAAACGGGTCATACGGGGGGTGCAATTGAGGGTATTCCGCGTAATTGTAATGCATATATTCCAGTGAAATCCCAGCCGCAGCCAATTTTTCCGGGTCCAGGTACGCTTGGGCGGCAGGACCGCTGAGATAATGGCTGGCACCCACCCGTTTTAGAATTCCGACCAAGCGGTCAGTCTTCTGGCCTTCCACTCCTTCCAGGTCGGAGGATCGCATGAACTTCACCTGTGTAATGCCAATCATATGGGAAATCTCCATCGTCAGCCATATCGTAAAGTCCGCCAGAAGTTCATCCCTTCGATCATAGACCGAATTCAACCACGGAAGGTAGCTCGAAAAGTAGGGCGCCCTGGCGTACGCAAGCGTCAACGATTTCAGGTGGTTTTTCGCCCATGGTCGGGACCAATCGATGCGGACCTCGCGATCGAAATCCCTGAAGTAACTCCCCTGGTATGCACCGGGATTGTCAGCCATTGACTTCCCTGGGCAGTTTTGATGCGGTTGCGGTTGCGCCATCCATGCTTGTCATACTGCACGTCGTCATAGAAGATGAACAGATCGGCGCGCCGAATTTGATCGAAATACCCGCGCCATGGAATGTAGGAGGGTTGAAGAATGACGGCTTTCACCGTTTCGAATCGCCAATGATCTCCTGCACTACATAGGCAGGCCGATCCATGCTCCGCTCGAAAATGTGCGCGAGGTACTCGCCGAGGATCCCCAGCGTAAACAGTTGGGCTCCGCTGAATATGGCGATGATCGAAGCCAGGAAGGGAAAACCCGGCAGGCTCCCCAGCATGAAATAAACATAAGTGACATACACCAAAATCCCCAGTCCAAAGAGAGTCATGAGAAAACCCATCCAGCTGGCGGCTCGAAGAGGCGCGGTACTGAAACCGGTGAGAATCAACACGGACGCCTTTACCAAGGCGGCAAGATTGTAGTTCGTACGTTCGGCGGGCGGGATATTCACATTCACCCAGGCAAAACGATCCGTACCCCAGGAGAGCAGCACATCCAGGATCAGCGAGGGATTCTGGAATTGAACAAACGCATCCCGTAGATGGGATCGAAAGATTCTGAAAGCGGAGATCCTCCGAATGGATGGGATGCCCATGACATTCGCGAGCAGCCGCTTCATGGCTGCGGTCATGAGGTTTCGCCAGAAACCCTGTGGAAGTCTGGCGGGGGATCCATACACAACGTCATATCCCTGCTCCAGTTTTTCCACCATTTTGAGTATTTCCTGCGGTGGATGCTGCAGGTCTTGATCCATTGTGACGATCAATTCATATTTTGCCGCGCGAACACCGCACAAGGTCGCGTTGTGCTGACCGTAATTCCTCATCAACCGAATTCCAACCATCCATGGGTACCTTGCCGCAAGCCGCTCGATATTTTTCCAGCTCCCATCGGGGCTTCCATCATGGACGAGGATGACCTCGAACGCATCGGCAAGCTCCGGCAGAGCCTTTGCCAGTTGTTCCACCAACGAAGGAATAGTTGTTTCCCCCCGATACACCGGGATAACGACGGAAATCGTCCTGCGCGATTTCCTGCCCCCTACGCGTTTCACAGATTGACTCCATGACGGTCTGCAAGGATGTTCAGAGTCCTCTGAATTTCTTCCTGTACATCCTGGTCACTCCAACCAAGGGATTCCCCCAAGAGCCCGGCAATCTCATCCAGATTCCCCCGAGTGAGAGAACCCAGCATGGCGAGTAGTGTCCGCCGTAGAAGGAGGTCGTCCAGGTGAACCACTTTTTCATACTCAGCCAGAAAGGCGATTTCGCGACGGGAATACCTCCGAAGGGTTTTCAATTCTTCATCCGCAGCGCGGTTGATAAAAGAGGCAGCAGCCTCAGTTCGTGATCCATACCGTTCATATAATTCGTCCACCCGTTTCCGGGGAAGACCGGTCCACGCTGTAATGCCCTCGATCTCGCGGTCACGTTGATCACCGCTTGAGGAATACCCGCGTCCTCCACCGATGGGCAGGTCGCGCGTATGCTTGATCCTGGATTTGCCAAGGAACGCCAAAGCCTTGTCGGTCACCTGCTCGGCAAATGCCCGAAAGGAGGTCCATTTGCCTCCCACCAGAGCGTAGACGGGAAACCTCAATCCTGTCCAATCCCCGCTCAGGACCTCAATGCTGTGATCCCGGCTGAATTGCCCGGTCGATCGCGCCGTGCTTCGCGCAAGTGGACGCACGCCTGAAAAACGAAACACGACCTGTTCGCGCCTGACAGAGATAGAAGGAAAGACCCGGGAAACCATTTCGATGAAATAATCGACCTCCTGCTCCGTGCAGCGGGCGGAATCCGGATCTTCGATCTTGAGGTCCGAAGTCCCAATGAGAACCCTATCGAACAACGGAAGGATGAGGACGATACGACCATCCTTGTTTTCGAAGAAGAACTCATGGTCTCCCACGGCCTGTCGCAATTGTGGATGATCCACCACAATGTGAGAGCCCTTTGTGCCCCCAATGTATCCGGTGGATATTCCGAGATGACCATTGGCAATATCGATCCACGGCCCGGCGGCATTGATCAACAGCCTTGGCTTGATTTCGTATTCTCTGCCGGAAAGCTCATCCCGCAGCCAGGTTGATTCATCCGCGCCCCTGACCATGCTGGTATAGTTCAATGCCCGTGCATCTGCATGGTCCGCCTCCGCATCGAGGACAAGTTCGAGCGCGAGTCGTTCGGGATTGGAGATCAACCCATCATAATATACGGCGGTATTGACAATCTCAGGGTGGACCAAAGGCCAATTCTTCAAAGCCACTTTTCGGGATAGAAACTTGTGCCTGGGAACTGTGCGCTGCCGGCCGGTGTAGGCATCGTACATCAGCAATCCCAAACGGATGATGATGGAACCTCGTTCGGCCGGCTTATCCAGCCAGCCCATGAATTTCATGGGGGCATTGAACAATCCGGAGAAATGCTTGAAGATCGGAATGGCTGTGGGGAGGGGCTGAACCAGGTGCGGTGCATTGTGGATCATGCGATTTCGCTCCCGCACCGCCTCCCGCACCAGTCGGAATTCCCCATTCTCAAGATATCGTATACCGCCATGCGCCATGTGCGAGGAGGTGGCGCTGGCACCCGAGCAAAAATCGCCGCGCTCGACAAGCAATACATTCACCCCGTTCAAGGCAAGGTCACGGAATACGGCAATTCCGTTAATTCCTGCGCCGACGATCAAAACGGGGATTTCCGGTTCTCTCGCGATCGCGGAAAAGATTTCTTTTCGATTCATCGAAGTGTGCACTAGTCAATCCAATCCAATGTACGGGTGACTGCCTTCTTCCATTTTGAGTACAAATCCTCCCGTTTGCGTGCGGTCATCCTCGGCTGCCATTGCTTGTCCAAGCCCCAATTGGATCTCAACTCCTCGAGATCCTTCCAGAATCCGAGAGCCAATCCCGCAGCATACGCGGCGCCCAGGGCAGTAGTCTCGGAAATTTTCGGTCGCACGACCGGCACGTTGAGGATATCCGATTGAAATTGCATCAACAATTCGTTGAACACCATGCCCCCATCCACCTTCAATAAGGTCAGGGAGACCCCTGAATCCTTATTCATGGCATCCAGCACTTCACGGGTTTGGTAGGCAGTAGCCTCCAGCGCGGCGCGCGCCAGATGTCCCTTGGTGATGTAGCGTGTCAAACCGACGATGACACCACGGGCATCCGACCTCCAGTGTGGGGCAAACAGACCGGAGAAGGCAGGGACAAAGTAGATCCCGCCGTTATCCTCCACGGTCTGGGCCAGTGTCTCCACCTCCGCCGAGGTGGAGATCAGTCTCAAATTGTCCCTTAACCATTGGATCAATGCTCCGGTGATCGCGATCGATCCCTCGAGCGCATATACCGCTTTTTGACCCCCGATCTTGTAGCCGAGTGTGGTAAGCAGCCCGGCCTTGCTGCGCACCGGTTTATGCCCGGTATTCAACAGCATGAAGCATCCGGTGCCGTAGGTATTCTTGCCTTCGCCGGGCTGGTAGCAGGCCTGCCCAAAAAGCGCAGCTTGCTGGTCCCCCAAATCTCCGGCAACCGGTATTCCCGCCAGAGGTCCGGCGATCACCCTTCCGTACACCTCGGAGGAAGAACAAATCTGCGGAAGAACGGATCGAGGGATGCCAAGGCTGTGCAAAATCTCATCGTCCCAATCGAGCGATCTGAGGTTCATCAAGATGGTCCGGGAGGCATTGGTCACGTCCGTAAAATGGGCGCCGGTCAAATTCCAGATCAACCAGGTGTCCATATTGCCGAACAAGAGCTCCCCCTTCCGGGCTCGCGCTGTTGCGCCCGGAACATGATCCAGAATCCAACGGATTTTGGGACCGGAAAAATAGGTCGCCAGTGGCAAACCGGTCTTCCCTCGGAAGCGATCCTGCCCCCCTTTTTTTGCCAGGCTGCCGCAGATCGCATCGGTGCGCGTATCCTGCCAGACGATCGCATTGCATAGCGGTTTGCCTGTCTTTCGATCCCAGACGACAGCCGTCTCCCGCTGATTGGTGATGCCAATCGCAGCAATCTCGGAGACCGGTGACTTCAATTTCTCCAAAGCTCCGCGAATGACATCGTGGGTGTTGCCCAGAATCTCCAGCGGATCATGCTCCACCCAGCCAGGTTTGGGATAGATCTGACGGTGCTCCTTCTGATCCGATACAACCACACGACCTGAGCGGTCAAACACCATGAAGCGCGTGCTGGTCGTACCCTGGTCGATCGCAGCAACATACCTGACCATACATCCTCCGAGCAATACTGAATGCAATTGTAAATCGAAACCGGGAAATCAGTTGAGGTAAATCCCTGGTTTCCTTTATTGCAAGCGTAATAAAATTCCTATGGAAACGATCTCCATGCTCGAGCGCCGGAGAGAAATGATTTCCCGGACATCCTCTTCTTTCCACCCGGTTGGACCTCCTCGAGGATGAGACTTCCGTTCCCGCATTCAACCGCAGGGTCGCCAGCGATTTCAAACCGCGTTCCCACCGCCCTGCCGCATGATACTCCGATCGAGGCGCGGAAGACTTTCAGCATGTTTTCATTCCATACTAACCAGGCCCCCGGCCAGGGATCCAATCCGCGCACCCGGCGTTCCAGATCTCGTGCAGGGAGAGTGAAATCCAGCAACCCGTCTTTTTTTTTCAACATGGGTGCGTAGGTTGCGCCCTCGTCCGGTTGGGGCGTGGGAGACAACCGCCCCGCGAGAAAGTCTGGAAGGATTTCAATGAGCAGATCGGCTCCCAGCCGGGAGAGGGAATTCGAAACGGAACCGGCGCTGGCATCCTTCTCGAGCAGGATGGTTCGCTTGTCGAGGATGGGGCCGGTATCGAGCCCTTCATCCATCTTCATGATCGTAACGCCGGTCTGCTCATCTCCGGCCAGGATGGCAGCCTGGATCGGCGCTGCGCCTCGCCAGCGCGGGAGCAGCGAAGCATGTACATTAATGCAGCCATAAGCGGGCATTTCAAGGACTTCTTTTTTCAGGATTTGACCGAAAGCCGCCACGACGATCAGGTCCGGAGCCCATTCATGCAATCGTTCCATCGCCAATGGTTCACGCAATTTCCCGGGTTGAATCACCGGCAAGCCCAGGTCCCGTGCAAAGAGTTTTACCGGAGGGGGGTTCACCTGTCGCCCGCGGCCGGAAACTCGATCGGGTTGCGTAACCACGCCAACCAGGGTGTGGTTTTCCGCCAATCCTCGCAGGGTTGGCAGCGCAAACTCCGGAGATCCCATAAAAACAATTCGCGCAGACATGTGAAGATTGTAACGCTTCTTCGTGAATATTGAAACGAATTCCCCGCCACTTCTGCTCGTCAGCTTCAAGCCAGCTGGATCTCCGCTGCTGCCAGTACCAATGGTTGGGTGAATTGATTTGCGTTTTATCCTGATTGGTTGTAAAATAGCGCAAATTTCAACCCAACCCATTCGGAGGAAAAATCATGTCCCAAGCACCTGTATCACCGGATATCACCAGCGATGACAAACTGTGGTCAATGCTGTCGTATATTCCCATAATCTGGCCTATTCCAGCGATAATCATCTTTTTGATGGAAGACAAAAAGAGTCGTCCATACATAAAATTTAATGCAATCCAGGCTATTATCATGGGTGCTATTGCATGGATAACATCCTTCTTCTGCATTGGCATCCTTGTTGCCATATATATGTTTTACCTGGCATATCTCGCCTGGCAGGGTCAGGAAGTCAAAGTGCCTGTAGTGACCGACTTTATTCGAAATCAGGGCTGGGCATAATATAACAGGTTGTCAAAAGGCTCGCGGAGTACCGCGAGCCTTTTCGTTTATTCTTAGGAGAATCCCATGAGTGAATCGTACACATCAACCCCCGCAGGTCCGTTGTCACCTTCCGAAGAACGACAATGGGCGATGATCGCGCATTTGGGCGTGCTGGGAAATTTGATCACCGGATTCCTGGGTCCCGCAATTCCTCTGGTGATCTACCTGATGTACAAGGATCGTTCCCGGTATGTAGCTTACCAATCCCTGCAGGCGTTGATCTTTCAACTGGTGTGGTGGGTGGGCGGTGGTATCTTGACCGGCGTGGTATGGGCCATCACCGGCGCGTTGAGCGCAGTCGTGATCGGAATCGTTTGCATCCCTATAGCCTGCGCGGTCAGCCTGATGCCTCTGGTCGCGCTGGGTTATGGGGTATACGGCGGAATACAAACCAACCAGGGCCAGGATTTTCAATACTGGCTGATCGGCAGCTGGGTCAGGAGTACATTGACCGGTTAAGTGACAAAAAAAATCCTGCGGCAATGGCAGGATTTTTCATCTTAAAGTCGATCCAATCACGGGATGCGGCTGCCGATATCCGAACCCAAACGGATTTCAATGTCCACAGTGGATGCGGGGTCGGCATGAAATCGGATTTGTGTATGGGAGAGACCGAACGTACTCTGCAGCCAGCGCAAGGTGTACAATTTTGGCCCGTACACAACCACCACAGTGGAACTGTAGACCTCGGTGGCCGGACCGACTTCAGTCACGTTCATCCCCTGACCCTGGAAGAACACACCTGCGCGTTGATCGAGTCCGGGAGTGAACGTCCCGTCCAATATTCGAACCCGCGCCTCCTCGTTGCGCATCAAGGTCGTCGGATCCCCCTGGGCGATCGGGCTGGTCGGTCCGCCGGTCGTGAAGATCTCGTCACGCAGCACGCGCACCTTGTCCATGATCGGCTTCATGATATTGGCGTTCTGCCCGCCCAGGATGACGCTGTCCAGCGTGACCATGGAAGTGTCGATGATGCCCCGTTTCATGGAACCGAAACTGATATCCTTTCCCAGAACAGCCAGGCGGATCGCGTCCTCCAGTGGCATGTTGGTGTGAATACCGGCCTGGAACTCAGCGTAGATGGCGGGAGCATTCTGAATCAAGGTTGGGAACACTTGCGGGTCGAAGATCTTCCGTTGGATGGCATCGATCACGTATTGCTGCCGCCTCGCCCGGTCGATATCTCCGCCCTCGGTCTTGCGCGTGCGGGCATACGCCAGCGTCCGCCAGCCATTCATGTACCGATAGCCGCAGCAGTTGACCCGGAACTTATCCTTGCCGGGGCCGATGGGATCGAGCACCAGGCTCTCCTCGACCCACACCTCCACACCCCCGATGTAATCGATGAGCGCGGCAAATGTGGCAAAATCGATCTGCACGTAATAATGCACCGGCACGCCCAATAGCTGCTCGACCGTCTTCATGGCGAGACCCGCCCCGCCTCCGGGAAGTTGATTTCCCTCCCCACTGGGATACGCGGTATTGATGCGACTGTATCCGAATCCGGGAATATTCACCCACAGATCACGCGGGATCGACATCATGCCCGCGGTCTTTGTGGTTGGGTCCACCGTAAACAGGATCATCGTGTCGGACCGCGGCGGCCCCTCGTTGGCTTCCCAATCGCGGTAATCCAAACCGAAGAACAGGATATTGATACGGCTGGCTCCATCCCAGGCCGGCGGAAGCATGGCTTCCGGAAGTAAAACCGGCGTTGGAGGAAGTGAAGCCGGAGAGATTGCAGTACCCTGTTCGTTGATGACCGGCCCGTCGATCGGATTTGGCAGGCCCCCCGCGCAAGTCGGGAGGGTGATGCCCGGCAAATCCGTCGCTATCCAGC
>VGNF01000087.1 GCA_016866195.1 Chloroflexota bacterium
GGGGGGATCGGGAACTTGTGTGTTTTGAGACGCTTCCCTGGGATGGAGGCACAGGCGGTGCCCAGGGTCTCACGGAATGTGTCAATCCCATCGGCGGATGGCAGCCCGGGCCCTACGAAGTTCAGCTCTTCATGGGGTACGATTGGAAAGTCGTCAGCCGCTTTCACATTCTCGGACCTGCGGTTTCCGCTACGCCGACTGTGACGAAAGTGATTCCAATGAGTGCAACAATTACGGTTTCCCCATAGGGTTATTCAATGCGCGAGAAGGCTTTTCAGGATTACTACCCGGACCATATGGCGCATTGTTATGGATGCGGTCGTCTTAATGAATTCGGTCACCAGATCAAGAGTTACTGGGATGGCGAGGAATCGATTTGTCATTTTCAACCCGGCCCACACCATATTGCGATACCGGGATACGTCTATGGAGGAATGCTGGCTTCTTTGATCGACTGCCATGGGACGGGCACAGCTGCCGCGGCGGGTTATCGCGCCGAAAATCGCGCCATGGATACCGACCCTCCCTTGCGTTATCTCACCGCATCCCTGCATGTGGATTATCTCAAGCCCACCCCTCTGGGGCCGATGTTGGAAGTTCGCGGAAAAGTCAAAGAGGTGAAGAGTCGCAAGGTGGTGATCGTGGAATGGATTGTAGCGAATGGGGAAGTCACGGTGCGCGGCGAACTGGTGGCCGTGCAGGTGCCCGACCAGATAGTTCAGGAACTATTGAGGAAGTAAGTCGCGCTTCCAGTGTGACGAGCAATAGCATCGCATAATTTTTAGTTTTGAAGCGTCACAATTCCAGGTTTCTATACAAGAACGTAAAGCTGAAAAGACGCCAAGACGAAAAGCTGAATGCACGATCTTCGCGGCCCTGCGCTTTCGCAATAACAAACCCCGACGCGCGCAAACCAACGCTAAGACGCCAAGATGCAAATCATATGAATCCTGATGATTTGGTCTTTTGCTTTATGAACGCCTCAATTAGGTGTTCTTGACTGAATAAAGTCAGGAGTTTATTCGAAATACGCGCGCATGGGTTTAAAATAAAAATCCTTCCAGCCCAGCTTGTAATCATCGGCCTGTCCTTCGGGTATTAAGGAATGATGAATAGTCATCTTGGTACCCTTGCCGGCGGATTCCAGGATCACCTCCACCCGGGAATCTTCGGCATCCTCAGGGAATTCCGTGGTTCGCCAGGCTTGAAGAATGCGGCGCGCCGGCTCTAATTCCAGAAATTTTCCCCAAATGTATCCATCCCAGGCGGTGAAATCACCCCCAACCCTTCCATCTACTTTTGCAGGGCTGCCCGTCATACCCGTGTGACCATCAGTGGAAAGCCAGGCGTCATAGATCGCCTCCGGCGTTGCCGAGAAATTTGCCGTGATTGTAAAGTTGTCATCCATTAAATGTGTCGCTCCTTTTTCAAGTATGTGTATTCTTCTGCAATTTGCGCTGCCAGGCGGGCGTTATTCAATAAAAGCGCCAGGTTTGCGCGCAGGGACCTGCCTGATGTCAAATCACCGATCCGTTCAAGCATAAAGGGTGTCAGGGCTGGACCGTGGATACCCTTTTGCCTGGCTTCTTCCGAAACCTGGCTGCGAATCGGTTCGATCTCGGAGGTTGAAATGGAATCCTCTTCGGGTACCGGATGCACGACCAGCATAGCGGTTTTCAATCCCAAACCCCAATGGGCGCGCATGAAATCCGCGATCTCCTTCGGCGACTCCGATCGTGTGTTCAATTTCAATCCGCTCGTTCGAGAATAAAACGCGGGGAATTCTCCTGTCTGATATCCCACAACCGGCACCCCCGCCGTTTCGAGGTACTCAAGCGTCGAGGGCAAATCGAGGATGAATTTTGCACCTGCGCAAACCACAAGCATGGGAATCTCCGCCAGGGCACGCAGATCATTTGAAAGGTCGAACGGAATTTCTCTGTGAACTCCGCCGATTCCGCCGGTGGCAAAGACCTTGATCCCGGCCAGGTCCGCTGCGAACATTGTTCCGGCTACCGTTGTGCCTCCATTCCAATTCCTTACTATCGCGGTCGCAAAATCCCGCTGGCTGATCTTGAGCGGCGAATCGGATTCAGCAAGCCGGACCAGTTCGTCGTCCACAAGGCCGATGCGGATGATCCCCTCGAGAACCGCCACAGTTGCCGGGATCGCCCCGACCTCGCGGATCTGCGCCTCCATCCCTCGCGCCAATTCCAGGTTCGTCGGACGCGGCAAGCCGTGAGTGATCACAGCAGATTCAAGCGCAACCACCGGGCCGCCTTGTGCAAGCGCTTGTTTCACCTCCGGTAAAACAGTCACACTGGGGTGGATCACCCTCATCCCTTTTCCGTATGCTTCATCAGGTAATTAATATGGATCAAAGCCTTTTCGATATTTACAAGTTCCGTGCGATTCTTTTCGGAGTCGATAACCTGGCTCTCCATTCTCAGCCTGGCTGCCAACAACTCCTTGCGAAAGGCTCGCAACATGTCGCTGGCGATCTCCAACGGCTGCTTCTTGACGCCCTGACCGGTCAAAACCTGACGACGAAGATCGGGGTCATTCAAGATCGTACTGCTGTCCTTATCCGTGCGTCGTTTACCCTCGTAGTTATGAATGACCACGCCCTCTACTAGTTTAATGATCTCCTCCAGCTCAGCTTTCCTTTTGATCTGCTCGATGGCGGCGCGTCGGGTCGCATTCTCGCGGGATAACGTCCAAGCTTCGCGGTGCTTTTCCACAATTAAGTCAGAGGGGAGTTGCCAGGTTCCGATATCGATCCATTCGACCGAGATGCCCAGGCGGGCCGCCTTTTCCCGAAAAGTTGAATCGTAGAATTGTGCTGTAATCTTCGAGCGCGATTCAAAATTGGGCATTCGAGAATCCTGATTTGCCTCGACCTCTTCTACGCGCCTGGTTCCCCTGACCCGCATATTCTCAATGGTTTGGTCGGTATTCAGAGTCTGGTCAACTTCCTTCTGCCCGATGCTGGCAAGGATTTCGCTAAGGGTGCGGGAGGTAATCAAATCCTCGAGTTCGGAATACACGAGCGGAATGACCGTGGTATTCCACGGAAAGGAAATTCCCGATAAGGTTTCCGGTTCCGGCGTGATCAGGGTTTGATGATAGACAAGCGATTCGACGGCCGCCGGATCGAAAAGATAGGAATCTCCTTGCATTGCGGAATTTTCCTGCCCGGCTCGGCGCAGGATGCTGAAGATCACCTTGATATCCTGCGCCTCGATCGGGATGCCATCCTTTGTGCGTGTTTTTACGGTCAATCCGCTGACGAATTGGTCCCTCAGATTGATGATGGCGTATTCACGCTGTCCGACTTCGTCGTGCCTGCCGATCTCACGAATACGTTCGAAGCGGCCTAGTTTCCAAGCTTCGCGGCGAGGGTAGATCACCTCCGGTTCGCCGTCCACCTTTTCGAGCAATGCCACGCTATCGAGATTGACCTGCACAAAGCCGGGTCCTCCGATCAGGATCAACGGCGAGCGTTCGTCCTGTTCCGAGATCCGCCCTTCGCGGATGACGATCATTCGGCGGCCATTGCCGAAGATCAGATCCTCCAGGAAGTGATCTGCAAGGTCTTCATTGTGCAGTTCGTATATATCATCCAAGTAGCGGGCAGCGTTTCTGCGGGCAAAGCTGTAAATAATGATCAGTAAAGGAACATACTTGATCAAGCTCATCGCGATGACCACGGCGATATGCTGTCTCTCCTGCACGCTGAAGAGAGAGAGGACCATGGTCATTCCGCTCAGCAGAAGCCATGCGGAAAGGCTGACCAAGCTGCGCCAGCGGTTGCGAAACGGGACACTTTCATCGGTAAGTCCGAAGAGCAGGTTGATCGGACGGTTCTGCAGCCACGGGCGTCTCATCCCCGGCCTCCGTTCGAGCGCACCGCTCCATCCGGATTATTGTCCAGCAGCCACTTCCACACTTCATCCAGTTTTCGCAATACTCCCTCGATGTTGCCATTGAAGCTGCTTTCAGCAAGAATGAATTCCTTCAGCGGTTGAATCAATAATTGCAGGGTCTTGAAGGGATTCTGCTGCGGCATCGTGGGTTTACCGCCGAATTTCTGGGAGGCATAGCGGGCAAATCGGTTTCCTGCTTCCTCGCGCGAGGCGTTGCCGGCGAGGGTTTCCATCACCCTCAGTTGGCTTTCCTCACGCCTGGCCAGATTCAACCACTCCGCGCTCCATTGGTTGAGGATCTTCTCCTCGAGCGAGGGATCGAAAAGCACATTGTGAATTCGCACATCGATGATCTCGAGTCCTCGCCCCTCCAGTTGCTTATTTTCGAGGCTTTCCGTCCATTCTCCGCTGGGCATGCCGGAATCGTCCAGCGCCATGACGTCTTTCTGCCGCACTCTTTTGTTGATCATGTCCTCGATGGTTTGCAGTCCGCTGATCCCTTCGGTGGTGAATAAATCGGTGAGTTTGAATTTGCGTACGTACTCCCGCCACAGGTTCACCACCAAATGGGCGGGCAGCTTGTTCCATTCCAGACGGACCTGGCTGTTTACAGAGGTGCCTAATTGAATGACTTCTCGCGTGACCGCATTTCTCACGGAAACCGGATCAAATCCGTATTGTGAAGTGACTCCGCTTTCGTTCGGGCGGTTCTCAGCCGGACGTTTCACACCGAATTTAATGCTGATCGTGGGTGAAACCTCGAATCCGTCGCGGGTAAGGCCGCTGGTCTGTTGGCGGCGGGACTGCATTTCATTGTATTGTTTGGGAGAGGCGATCGGAACTGGATTCAGGAACGGCTGATCGCTCGCCAACGGACCGATGAACTGCCACTGCATCCGTAAATCCACGCTGCCGGCAATTGATTCATCCGCATCGATGAATTTAATCCCCGGACCGATCGTATCGCGAATCTCGGTCGCAGTACGAAGGACAGCCGCGCTGCCCGTATCCAACACGATTACGCCCGGACCGTGTTTATCCCTCTCGCCCTCGTGTTCGATCACCCTGCCATTCTTGATGAACAACGCCGGTCCGCGGCGGCCGGTATCGAAGTATTTCACACGCTCGTAGATTTCCCTGCGGTCCTTCGGATTTTGAATGGGCAGGATAAATTGGGAGAAGAAAAACTCCAATCGACCCACGAACAGGAATACCGCAACCAGATCCAATAGAAGGAGGATGGCGCTGACAACTAAATTGAAGGGTATCTGGAACCACCAGAGGACGCCGTGCCAGAGAAGCGTGATGGCGAGCACCATCCCGGTTGGGGTTTGCAGGAGTCTGCTTAGAGCACCCAGCATTTTTCTCATTGGGTTGATTCTAAATCAAAACGCCAGGAATTTGGGAGAACGGGATTATTGCAAAGTCAGGTTGAACCCATACAAAAATGAAATGCTCTTGACATACCGGAAACTTGCCTTGCTGGTTCAAACCGGTTAAAGTTCCCTCGAGTGTTCAAACCTTCTTGAAATCGATTATTCAATCGTGGAGGCCGTATGGGCAGTCCGCTTCAGGAGGGGATCTCCGCCGCCCGCGCGGGTCAGAAAGCCCGTGCCTACCAGCTATTAACCCGTGCGACGCAGGATCCCTCCTCCGCTGAGCATGCCTGGCTTTGGCTATCCGGCGTGATTGAACGCGAGGACGAAAGACTTTTCTGCCTCGATAATGTGTTGAGGATCAACCCCAGCAATGACCCGGCCAAGCGCGGCGCCACCATGCTCAGGCAGAAGGGCATTTTTCCTTCACCGCCGATGCCCCCGGAGGAATCTCGCCCGATCACCCTCAGTGCAAACCTGCCCGTCAGCGGACAATCCTCAAAAGTCCAGCCTTTCATCAGCCCACCGGTTCAAGCCCCCGACCCGATTGTTCACCCTGCGCAAACCTCGTCCGTCCCTTCCCGAGGAATGGGAGAAATGGAGGAATTCGGGCAGCAGTTATCGGCAAATGTCAAGTATGTCGCACTGGAATTGGGAAATAACAAGGCTCCGGAATCGATCGTCAAGGAATTGATGGGAAAAGGTGTTTCCCCCAAGAATGCCCAGGCAATCGTTTCGGAGACCCAAAAGCTTGTCCGCAGTGCGCGTGGCGATAAATACAAAAAGCGAATGACCCGCGGCCTGCTTTGGACGATCGCCGGGATCATTGTGACCTGTGCAACGTATGCATTCGCTGAGGATTTGGGAGGTCGATTCGTTCTATGTTATGGCGCGATCATCCTCGGTGTAATCGATTTTCTCGCAGGACTTTTCGGGTGGATTTTCAGCAAGTAGGGGGGAGTAATATGGTGGACGACGATCACCCATCATTCTGGAGGGAAGGCTGAAAGAATTGGAAAAGGTTCCAGCGATGTTACGGTTAAAGTTCTTTTCCGACACAAAGGTTATGAAGTGGAATCCTCGTAAAAATACTCCGTCTTTCCCTCTTTGCGTAATTCGTATCCTTCGTGTTTAGGCTCAAGCCCGGTAATATCGTAAGTGTTCAAAAGAAGAATAGGGAGTTCTATTTTCAAGTAGTACTTAAGTGGGATAAGATAGTGCCCCGAATGCAAAGTGATTGCAAGGTTCGGGATTTCATTTTGCTTTTCAGTTGAATGGCGGCGATGTATATTTGTTTTTGAGAAAACATCTTCCATTGACTGAAAGGAGTGAGACATGAACTTCCGATTTCTCTTCATTTTAAGCGCCGTGCTTTCGGCCGTTGCCGGCGGATTGTTCTTGATCCAGCCCGAGACCGCGCTTACGTTGTTCGGGACCGAGGTCTATGTGGCCACCCTCTTCGTCGGGCGGTTCCTTGGCGGGGCGTTGCTCATGACTGGCCTGATGATCTGGTTCCTCAAGGAATTTGGCGGCATCCCCCGCACTCTGGGCATGCTCATGCTCGGTGGTTCTGCTGGTGGCTTCGGACTGACCTTGATCGGGATGACCTCTGCCGGTGTGATCCGAAATAACGGTTGGGTGCTGCTGGTGGTGTACGGACTTTTCGCGCTGGCGTTCGCTTTCCTGCTATTTGGTCAACAGGCGGCTTCAGCGGGCTATAAAAAACAGGTGTAGACGGTTAGCCTGCCATCAGCGTGCATTTCCGGCGCGGTTCGTCTAAAAAACGATCTCGTTTTTTGGTACGCCGACGAGATCGTTTTCTATTCGCAAGCCCTTCCTGTCACCCGCCTCGATTTACATCGGGGAAGAAGAGCCAATTGTCAAGTCCACATCCTTTCCCCGGTTGATGACATGGAACACAAATAGAAGGATCAGACCTGCGAATATAGGAATGGCAAAATTGAAATACCACGATTCGAGCCCGAACAGATAATGACCCCATGAAAAAGTCAAGCGGTGACGAAGCAATTTCGGAACCAATTCGCGATAGAGAAGGTTTGTTCCCCACGAAATCTTGAATCCCTGATCCAGTATCTCGGTTATGTACTGATCGAAGAAGTGATAGAGTGTGGCGCTGGCAACCATCATTTGGAACAGGGATACCAGTCCGATCCCCAAGATCAGAGGTGCGAACTTGCGGGGCAGGAAGATCAGGTAGATCCCAAAAAATGGCAGCACGGGGATCAAATAACGGACGGTGAATGCGTCACCGCCCCACCAGGTGATCGAACCTGAATTGACCAGAAAGTAGACGAAAACCATAAGAGTGACAACAAAGAACTCGACCCGAAACCGCCTTGCCTGCCACATAAATGGGATGCCGCACAGGGACAGTGCCAGAATCGGCGAGTGAATAAAAACTCCCAGCATTGGGTGGACGGTCATGTAAAGCAAGGTTTCGAGATTTGGCCAGCCAATACCAAGGAACGCCGTGCTGCGCAGTTGGTTGAACTCCGGCAAATACTCATTTGCATATCCGGTTGACCATGGGGAACCAAAACTCACCCAATTATAGAAAAGGAAAACTGCCAATGGAATTGCGCCTCCGGCAAGAAACGAGCGGGCCGTTTTCCAATGCCAGTGTGAGCGCTGGGATCGAATGATATAGACCATGTAGCCCATCAGGAAGGCGGCGATGATCGAAGTCGGATATTCCGTCAAAATGAGATAGCCGATCAAGAATCCGCTTAGGAACAACCGGCCGGGTGAGATCCTGGCGCTGAATTGATTGACTTCGAACCATAGGAAAAAAACTGAAAAGGAGATGGCGGCTGCCAGAGAATGCCCGTAATAAGCACCGGCATAAGGGTAGATCGGAGTGCCAAGACAGATCCCAAGGGAAATCAGAAGCGCGCCCCAATTCTCCTTGACCATTCGCCTGGCAGTGCTGTATAGCAAGGGCGCGAGTACGGCGGAGGGTAGGCTGATCGCCATGACTGTCAACGTCATGATGAACAGGTCGTAGGGGGTTTGAGAACCGTTCAACCCATAGATCGGCAGGTACATTAACGCGCCCAGCAATGATGCTCCAATCGCCTTGTCGGAATAATAATGCCCATCGTGGAAGGCGACATCTCCAGAATAGAATTCGCCACTCAAATAGCTGTCGATGGCAAAACGCCTTTCCTCCACAATCGCTTTAACCAGAGCCAGGCGTGAGGTGATATTCCAATCACCAGGCCGTATGAAGTATCCGTAGAACGAAAACGTAATGAGGAATATGATTAACAGATTGATTTTGTGGGGAATTGTTTTTCCCGTCATTCCTCTCCTTGGTTCTATTGAGTGATTGTCACGGGAGAAATTACCGTCCATCAAGCCACCCCATAAGCCCCGATAATGCCAGACATGGAGTGGCCTCCCCCTGCCTGCCTGTATTCCATGTGAGGATCAATTCCTTTCTTGCGCGTGTGATTCCCACATACAGCAAGCGTAAACGCTCGCGTGAATAATCGGCGCGGGCTTTTTCCGTTGCAACTCCCTCAGAGTACCAGTCATACTCCCCTGTGGAAAGTGCGGTATCGAGTTGAGCCAGTGCCTCCGCATCCAGGTTTAATCCATCTCGCACGAACCACTTTTCGGAGATGTAGTTGTCATAAGGTTGAAGGGAAGGGAAATCATAATTGTTCAGGCTTATCAGATAGACACGGTCCCATTCCAGGCCTTTGCACTTATGCATGGTTGTCACAACCACCTTGCCCCGATGGCGTTCTGGATCGAAACCTGTGTCATCCGACGAAAAGCCAAGGAACCGACGTTCGTTCTTCGCGATCACCATTAATTCAGAGGTAAGTTCCGGGAATCGCCAGTCAGGGTGGTCGTGCGCCGTCTGGCGGAGCAGGAGGGCGATTTTATATGCAAGAGCGAGATCGGCCGGATCGGCAAACAGATCCTGGGCAAGGGTTAGCACCAATTGATCGATCGGAAGGATTACTGAGCTAAGCCAACGGTTTATCACCATACGGAATTTTTCGATGGGTTGAACGATTTCCGGAGCCGGCAACCCGCCCAACATCGCAAGCCAATCCATGTGCGGGTGCGGAGCAATGAAATTTTCCACATTGGTCAGTTTGCGCAATAATGCAGACGTAGACCCTGCGGTATCCTGTAATACATTCTTTTGCGGGTCGCCAGAATGTTGATCTGCATGCTCCAGTTGCCGGGATTCAAGACATTGATGCCAAACTTCATAGGCGCGTGAAAGTTTGGCGGGAGAGGCGGGATCGGAGAGGTAGGCAAGGATACTCGCAATGACCCCCGCCGCCTCGCGGGTTTTGTCGGTGCTCGCAAGGATATCCACATAATCGATGTTGTTCTTCTTCAGGGCTTCGATCACTTCAAATCCTCGAAAATTGCGCGGGACCAGGACTGCAACAGTCCAGTCGCTGTGATCCGGCAGCCATTTTTTCAATGAGGCGACAACCGATTTGATTTCTTCTTCCGATGTGTATTTTCTATCTGCAAAACGAACTCCGCGCCGATCCATGGGAGGATTGGGTTGAGGGTCCTCCGGTTCAGCAGCCCGGATATAAGGAGGATTCAACGCGTCTCGACAGGCTGGAACGGGATGGGCGGAGTTTGTCCATTCGATCAGATGATTGGCCAGATCGATGATGTGCTGTCCGGAACGTCCGCTGACCGGCAGTTCCCTTCTATCTCCTGCTTCGCTGGTTATGAAATTTCGCAACAGTCTGGGATTGGCCGTGGTGAACGTCTCGAAGATCGCCTGGTTCGGATCGCCGACCCGCACCCAATTGCCATGTCCTGCGATCAATCTCAGAATGTTTTCCTGCATTTCGCTTGAATCCTGAGCCTCATCTTCAAGCACGAACGGAAATCGATATTGCAAACGGGCGAGGTAATCGGAATCGGAATTCAGGATCTTGAAGGCATGAACGATCAAATCGTCAAAATCCACTGCGCCGCGATAACGCAGGGCCTGTTGATATTTGTCATATACCCACCACCCCATTTCCGCGAGCGGGAGTTGTGCGGGGATTGAATCCAGGCGGCGGCGAAGGGCTTCCGGGGTGAGCGCCAGGTTCTTGCATGTACGTATGAATGCCAAGGCAAGATCATGAATGAGGGCTGGCAGTTGTTGCCGCCTCGCCCGATCCCGCCTGGACTCCTCGAGGTGAGGGTTTAAGTAATCCTCGATTTGCCCCGGATTACCGGCAAGCCAGGCGTTGGCCGATTCAGTACGAATGAATTCCGCTTCGCGTTCATCCACGATCTGAAACCGATCTTCCAGACCCGCAAGAGATGGTTTTTCCCGGACGATGTCGTGCGCCAGTCCATGTAGTGTGCGGACTCGATAGCCAAGGTTGGGGATCAATCCGCGGATTTGTACCATCTGGCTGATGCGCGCAATAAAGTTCTCCACTGCTGCATTGACCAGGGTGACGATCAGGACATCCTGATCCGGCTGCAAAACATTCCTGGTGATGATCTGTGCGGCAAGCGCGCTCAACGTGAATGTCTTGCCCGAGCCGGGCACTGCCGAAATGCCGAGCTTGCCGCCGTGGTACTTCAATATTTCGGCTTGAGTTGGACGGAGTGTGAAGGTCGGTGTCATTTCCGAACGTGGACGTTTCTCGAGGGAAAGGACTTCATTTTGGGTGGCTTTCGTAACGCATGATGCGTCCTCCCTTACGCCTGAAGAATTTGCTGGAACGCTCTTAACAACGAGCCGCGTTGCTCAAATCCGGTTTCACCCAGGTCGGTCAGCGCCAAAATCAATCTCTCACGACATCTGCTTAATAAGCCTCCTGCCAGTCTTGCCAGCGAATCCGTCTGCGTATGCATCTCGTCCGCGTCCAACCACAAACGATTACCCTCCCAGCGGCGTGAAAGTATATACGGGTGGGTCAGTGGTTGGGCAAGGCGCTCCGTCCAACCCTGCGAGCCCGGATCAAGCCAGATCTGGACTGTCGCAGGTTTATTCATCATCAAGTACGTATGCGCAGGAGCCACCAACACGGAATTTTCGTCGACGGCGCGCCAGCCCTCCAAATATTGAGCGGCGATCACTCCTTCGGAAAGCATGGATAGATACTCGCGTCCCAGATCGAAGGAGGGGCTGTCCATCTGAACCAGGGACGGATCCATCGCATAACGGAACTTCTTGATCGATTCGATCAGATTTCCGGCAACCTTGGCCGCATCGATCGACTTGTGAAAACCAAAACCGGGCTGCGAAAGCACCTCACCGAATAATTTTCGAAGAAAGAAGTCCAAAGGCAGGGGATTGGATTTTCTATACTCATCCAGCCAATCTCGGAATGTTGTATATTTTTCGCCAAGCCAATAGGTAATCCGCTCCTGCATTTGCGGTTGAATACTTGCAAAGGATGATAATCCGAGGGTTTTCGGGCGGTAGACGATTTCGGTAAGAAGCTGTGCTCGAACCAGGTCCGTGTCGAAGGCGAACATGAAAGCGTGGGCAACGTCGAATTTGGGTGGATGAATAGCCCAATGGGGGTGTGCCAGCGCCGATAGTCTCAATAGCGTCTGGCTGGCAGGTTCATCGCGAAGCGAACGCGAGGGTCTGTGAGTTCGCCATGGGATTCCCTCCGAAACGAGGCGATGCGTGATGGAGAACCGTAATGCGTCAGAAAGATAGGGTGCCAGGACCACGATCTCCGAAGGGTGCATGCCCTCCAGGAGGAGTTTTTTAATTGCTCCGACCACCTCGTCCAGCATTTGTGGATAGAAGTGGGAGGCCAGGATCTCGAATGGGCGGTCCTCGGGAATCGGCCTCGGCTCCGAATGCGTAATCGCACGTGTAAGATTTTCCGATAAGGAGCGGATCGACCGCGAAGTGACATAGCTCTCGGTAAGGGTCAAGTGCTCCCGGCAGGAAAGACCCAATGCGTGTCCGGAGTCGGCGTCCCCTCCAAGGAAATAGCGATACCCCGCCATTTCGTCGGAAATCAACAGGGCGGAATCGAATTCCGTCAACCAGTCCATCATGAGGTCGTGCGATCTGGGTGTATCCTCCTCGATGTTGTCGTACACAAGATGTCGATATGTTCGAATTAGATAATCCCGCACCTCGATGCGTTTCCAAAGGTGAAAA
>VGNF01000088.1 GCA_016866195.1 Chloroflexota bacterium
CAGGATATGGGTGTTCCAATCGCGGCTGGCGTTTCCCTGCTGGACCACGCGCAGGGCGGTGGTGTACGTCTTGCGGGCCATGTCGAGATCGGCGAGGCGATAATAAATGGAGGCCAGCTCCAGGTGTTCGTGAATGGCATCGTCGACTTGCCCGCGCGCGATCAGCTGATCGATCAGGCGCGTGCGGGCTGCCATGTCCATCGGAGCAAGTTGAATCACGCGGCGCAGCAGTTTGGTGGCCTGAGCCACCTCTCCCCGAACTCCATAGGCATGTGCGGTCACGGAAAATTTCGTGATTGCGTCCACGGTACGCTCCTCCTGCACCAGCATTTCACCGATGAGGGTGTGCAGCGGGAGATAGGTGGGAGCATGCTGGATGGCATCGAAAGCCTCTTCCATGGCGGAACGCAATCTGCCGTTGCGCGCCAGTTGATTGATCTTGTTCATCGATTCAAGCACCGAACTGGACTGGACCTGGAGAATCACCTCCGAGAGCGGGGAGAGCATGCCGCCCTCCTGCCTGGGCATCTGATCGCGGATTCGATGCAGCTGCTCCCGCCAGTCGGGACGCATGAGCAGTCCCTGGATGTTGTCGCAGATCTTGCGCAGAACCTCCGGTTCCTTTTCGCCCTGGTGAGCCTCGATCAATGGTTCATAGCTCTGGCGAATCTCATCCGCCTTGTCCGCGGGAAGGGTGGCGGCATCGGCCAGTTTCAACGCCTCCAAATATTCCAGGGTGGCTTCCCCTTCCAACGTTGTTTCTTCCAGAGCATTTGTCCGAGCAGCAGCCTGGTGGCCAGGGCGTAGTCGTTGTGTTTGATGGAATTTTGCAGGAATCTTTGCGAGCTCTCCAGGCGGTCCCCCTTGAGTCGCAGCAAACCGAGGTTGAAGAACAGGGAGGGATGTTTGAAGCCGGCCTCAAGCGCCCGCTCCAACTCCTCCGCCGCCTGTGATTCGTTGCCCTTGGTTTGGGCGTCGATCGCCTGACTGAGGTACATGACAACTTTTGTCTGGTCGGACTGTTGGAAGGACAGGCTGGCGGTGCCCTTCATGATGGCAGCCAGTCCGCGTCGTTCCTGCGCCGATGGGCTTTCGTCCGAGTCATCGAAGAGTAGTTCTGCCAGCTGGGTCAATGCCTTTTGACGCGCTTCCGCAACCGGGTCCAGGCCGGAAGCGGCCTTCTGCGGTTCCTGCAACTGCCGCACCTGGGACATGCGAATCGGACCGGTCCCCCCCTTGCCGCGAATGGGTTTCGGAAGCAGTTGTCCGGTTCGCAATAACGATTGCGCCTGTTTGACCTCGGGGCTGTTGGGCAGGAGCGACCGCGCCTTCTCCACGATCTCCTGAGTCTTATCCGCATTCCCGGCCCGTTGCAGGATGGAGGCAAGCGCCAGGTATTCGGTGACCGCCTGTTGTGTGTGCCCAAGTTTTTCGTGGACCTGAGCCAGACGTGAATGGGCGATGGGATGTTCCGGATTCAGATTCGTCACCCGCACCCAGTTCTCGATGGCCTTGTCTGTGTCCCGTTGCTGCAGGAACAGGTCGCTGCTGCGCATGGCGGCATCCACTGCGGACTTCAGATCGCCCAGCCTTTCGGATAGCTGCGCGACCTTTTCCATGGGAACCGGGTCATCCGGGGAGAGCCGGGCCACGGATTGATAGATTTGCAGGGCTTCTTCGATGTTGTTGAGCTGATACAGCGCCAGGCCCAGGCTGTTGAGGGCTTTCGGATTATCGGGGACCTCCTGCAGCGCCCTGCGGTAGGCGGCCGCGGCCTTTTCCCAGTCCTGATCCCAGGCTGCGGAATGACCGTCGTTCAGCGCTTTTTGGAAATTTTCTTCTCGTCCAGGCATGAGGTGTATTGGTCCCCGCCGTTCACAGCAGGTTATGTGCGGTCAATTATAATCCCCCACCATTTGGCTGAGGGATAGTCTTCCTGAATCTGCAAGGCAGGGTCTCTATATCAACAGTAGGCGGTAATTTCAGGTGAGGACGGTCAAAACCCCCCAATTCAATCCCCAGCGCGCTTCGGTTTCAAGGGGAACATTCAAAGGGTGGGCTTGTGCCATGGTCTCCTGGACGATGCGGGCGGTGGATTCCAATTCCTCCTTAGGGCACTCGAGCACCAACTCATCGTGCACCTGCAACAGCAGTTGGGACTTCAGTCCGGAGGTCTTCAAGGCTTGCGGGATTCGGATCATGGCGAGCTTGATCAAATCCGCCGCGGTCCCCTGGATCGGTGCGTTGATCGCCTCCCGCTCCTCACGGTTCTTGATCTGCACGTTGATCCTTCCCTGCTGCAGTGCGGGAAAATATCGCTTGCGTCCGAGCAGGGTTTCCACGTAACCGGCTTCCGCGGCCTGCCGCCGTATGCCATCCAGATATTTCTTAACTCCGGGGAATTGCGTGAAATAGGCTTTGACGAATTCCTCGGCTTCGGACAGGGTCAGTTCCGTGGAGCGCGTGAGGCCAAACGCGGACATCCCATAGATCAGGCCGAAGTTGATGCCCTTGGCATGGCGGCGCATTTCCTTGGTGACCGCCCCGGTTTCGACCCCGTACACCGCTGCGGCGGTGATCGCATGGATATCCTGCCCGGCACGAAACGCCTGGATCATGGCTTCATCCCCCGCCATGTGTGCGACGATCCGCAGCTCGATCTGGGAATAATCCACGGAGAGCAGGACATTCCCTTTCTCGGCAATGAACCCCTTGCGCACACGGCGGCCGGTCTCGGTGCGGATCGGGATGTTCTGCAGATTCGGGTTGTTGGAGGACAGCCTACCGGTCACCGCGCCCACCTGACTGAAGGAGGTGTGCACGCGTCCGCTGGAATGATCCACCGCGGCCGGCAGGGCCTCGAGGTAGGTCGAGCGCAGCTTGGCCAGCTCACGATGTTCCAGGACCCAATCCACCACCGGGTGTTTTCCGCTCAGGGATTCAAGGATATCCGCCGAAGTGGAGTAATGACCGCTGGCCGTCTTCCTTCCCTTGTCCGGCGGCTCCAGGCGCAGCCGTTCGAAGAGCACATCCGATAATTGCTGTGTGGAGTTGAGGTTGAAGGTTTTCCCGACCGATTCGAAGACCTGTTTCTCGATCTCATTCATGCGCGTTTGCAACTCACCGGACATTTTCGCGAAGAACGGCAGATCGAGCAGCACGCCGGTCATTTCCATGCCAGCCAGGATGGGGACGAGCGGCATTTCCACTTGCATCATCAGGGCAGTGCCCTTCACGCGTTCCAATTCCCTTTGCATGAGCGGCATCAGGCGCAGCGTGATTTCAGCATCCGCCGCCGCATAGGGGGCAACCGACTCGATGGCCACCTCCCCCATGCTGATCTGTTTCTTCCCGCGCCCGATCAGTTCCTCGATATGGGTCATCTCCTCGCCGAGGCGGCTGAAAGCCAGGTTTTTCAACCCCAGGTTGCGGGAGGATGGGTCCACGATGAATTCCGCCAGCATGGTATCGAAGGAAACCGGGGAAATTACGATCCCATGCCGCGCGAGCATGATGTAATCGTATTTGGCGTTGTGGGCCACCTTGGGAATGCGGTCATTCGTCAGAGCTGGCCGCAGGGTGGAGATCACCTGATCCAGCGGAAGGTTTCGTCCGGAAGCATGTCCGATGGGGATGTAATATCCCTGGCCTTCCTTCACGGCCAGCGAAATACCGACCAGGTCCGCCTTGACCTCCTCGGTTGAGGTGGTCTCGGTATCAAAGGAGATGACCTCGGCTTCCGCCAATCCTTTGGAAAGCTGCTCCAGCGTTTCAGCGGTATCGACCACAACCACATCCAGCCTGCCAGCCTGAGGGGCGATCACGATCTGCGGCTGGTTGGTGAACATCGAGATCTGCCTGCCGGCTCCATCCCCTTTGGCTTTGGGCTGGCTTTCGATCGGGGAAGGGCTTCCACTGATCGCGGGTATCTTGGTTAACAGGGATTTAAATTCAAGTTCTTTGAACAATCCTTCCAGTCGGGCGGGGTCGAATGCTTTCACCTGCGCGTGTTCAAGATCGAGCGCGATCTTCAAGTCGGTAGTTATGCGCGCAAGGTCGCGGCTCATGAAGGCGTTTTTCCGTTCCTTTTCCAGCTTTCCCCTCCAGCGTGTCTCCACCTGATCCAGGTTTTTGTAGATGGCATCCAGGGTGCCGAACTTCTCCAGCAATCCGATGGCAGTCTTTTCCCCCACGCCCTTCACGCCGGGGATGTTATCGGAAGTGTCTCCCACGATGGCTTTGTAATCCACGACCTGGTCCGGCCGCACACCCAATTTCCTGACCACGTCCTGGTCTGTGATGTACGTCTGGTCGTCCCCGGCGAGATATACGGCGGTCCGCGCGTTGACCAGTTGCAGCAGATCCCGGTCGCCGGTGATGATCTTTACTCCCAGGCCCTGATCCGCTGCGGCTTTGGCCACGCTTCCCAAAACGTCATCTGCTTCGTAGCCTTCCCTCTCCAGTCGTGGAATATTGAAGGCATCCACCAACTGGCGGATGCGCTCGATCTGCGGACGCAGGTCATCGGGCATTTTGGCGCGCGTAGCCTTGTATTCCGGGTAGATCTCGTCGCGAAAGGTCTTGCCGGTATCGAAAGCCACTGCAAGGTATTCCGGCCGCTCCTGTTCGAGGATTTTCACGAGTTCCCGTGCGAAACCGTATGTTCCGGCAGTCGGCTCGCCCCTGGAGGTCTGCCAACGCTGGCTGCCTCCTCCCGCCGTCAATGCAAAATACATGCGGTAAGCGAGGGCATGTCCGTCGATTAAATACAATGTGGGGGGCATGGACCGATTCGAAGTTGAAGGAGGAGAAATCAAAACGCAGAGCCGATTATACTCTGCGTTCAGGGTTTCTTTAGCGGCGTTTTGCCGGCCGGCGGCGGTTCATGCCCCTGCCGCTGGCGGATTCTTTGAATATAATCCCGTACCAATTGTTGGGGATGGGGTTGCGACCCGTTCATGATTAAATATCCCGGCGCCCAGAAGTCTCCGGAGGGATTTTCCTTTTTGTATTGCGGATATTCCTGGTAGATCTTTTCGGAGGTTTGCTGACGCATGATGCGCATCAGGTAACCGGGCGAGGTGTTGGGAGGAACGTTTACCACCCATTGCAGGTATTCCGGGCGGATGGCCAGGAATTCCAGGCGCCAGCCGAAGGCGATGCAAATGTTGGGGAGCCATTCATTGATGGTGTCCGAGAGGTCGCCGGTCAGGAAGTGGGAGGAAAAGCGCGGCACCAGCATACAGGCATACGTCAGATGATAAAGTCCGGCGGAGGTCGGTTCAAGCACCAGTTTGCGTGCCGCCTCGGTGGTCGGGCTTTCGCGCGTGGCGTCGGTTTCGCCGGCCGGCCGGGCAACCGGCGTCTCAGGCCTTTGCTTCTTCTGACGCGCAGGCGCTGTCAATTCCATTCCATCGATCTTGAACTCAGGGTTGGCGATGCCGCTGGTCTCCGAGGGTGCGGGCTCGTTCGCGACATAGAAAGGGGATGGATTGCGTTTGAACACCGTTGCATCCGACAGAGACTTGGCAACGCGCGTTTCGTTCGGGTTGAATTTTTCCTGCTTGCGCGGCCATTTCAATCCGCTCTTCGCCGCCGGTTCCGGATTGGGGGAGGGGACGTTATTCAGAATATCTGAGATTTGAATCCCCTCCGGCAAATCACCGGTCTCGAGATCATCGAGTTCCGGCTCCCCCGGCATGGGTGCAGGAGCGCCCGCTTGTGGATCGCCCGGTCGTTCGTCTCCCAAGTCTGTTACCAGCTTTCCAGCCTGGCTGCGAATGGTGCTGAAAGGTGTCTCCGCATCGAAGATCAGCGCAAGCAGGGCGTCCGAGGCGAGGCGGGTGGCATATAACATGTGCTCCGCCTTGGTGGATTCCAAGCGGATGAAGCGAAGCAGGTCCGATCCCTGCTGCCCGTCCGAGTTGCGTGAGGCGATATTCGCCACTTCCTTGGCGGCATCCTGGGGCAATTCCCCGGCATAAGCCCATAGCTGCTTGTCCCGGGTGATCAAAGCCGCCTGGGCGGAGGATTCCAACGTCAGCCGGGTAAGATGCTGTGCCGCCTTGCTGACATCGTTCAACCAGGGGAAGGAGGAAGTTTCTACCGCCTGACTTCCCTGAGGGCGGTTGATGGCTGCCATGAAATCCGAGGATTCAAACGGCTTGCGCACCAGGATCCACGGTTGGAGTGAATCGAACGCCGGCGGGTGGAGGTTTCCCTCGCACAGGATCACCAAATTGATGCCGGGGCGGAGGGTGCGCAGGGATTTCCCGATATCCTCCACGAAGTCCTCGCCCAGCGCGAGGTCGATCATGGCCATCGGAAATCCCTCTTCTTCGGCCCGGATCAAGGCAGCCGCCTTGTTGTTCACAACTTGAACGCGATACAGCCCGGTTTCCTCCAGGGAGCGGCGAATTGAGTCTCCCACCGGGTTCGAAGAAGTGACAACCAGCAGATCAGCAGGCATCGAACACAGTGTATCATGCCTAAAGGTGATAATCAAGCCAGCCCCGGGGCAGGCACATTACAATCTTGAAATTGTCTATTCGACTTGAAAAAAGGACGGGAATGTGCTATTAACAAACGACGATTCTTCTAAATATTACAGGGTCAGGTATGCATCGGGAACGAGTATCAGAAAATGTGTTCTGGTTTCAGAGCGAAGTCTATGCGGCGGTGACGGCGGGGGTGATCGTCGGACCTCAGTGGGCGGTGGTGATCGACACTCTGGCCCTGCCCGAGGAAACGCTGAGCATGCGGGAGTTCATCGAACATGAACTGGGCGTGCAGGTCCGCTATGTGATCAATACGCACTACCATGCCGACCACAGCTGGGGGAACTGCTTCTTCCCCGGGGCGACGGTGGTGGCGCACGCTCGCTGCAGGGATTTGCTGGTCGAACGCGGGCTGCCTTCGTTGGAGGCGGCTCAGCGCCAGAATCAAAACCTGCGCCAGGTGAGGATCATCCTGCCGCAACTAACCTTCGACTCCGGCGAATTAAGCCTGCGCGTAGGCAAGAAGAATTTGATCCTCTCCCAGGCAATCGGGCACAGTAACGATGGCATCTCCGTGCTGGTGGAGGAGGACCGGGTCCTGTTCGCAGGGGATGCCTTCATGCCCATCCCCTATGCGGTGGACGGGAACGTGGACGAATTGGTCGCCTCGATCAAGCGCACCGGCCGGCTCGGCCTGGAAAACATCATCCAGGGACATGGGGATATCATCCTGCGCGGCGAAATCGACGCCGCCATTCGGGAGAACCTGAATTATCTCGCGGCGCTAAAGAAGGCGGTCAAATCCGCCGGCAAGCGCAAGAATCCCGAGGAGTACCTGAGCACCATCAGCATCGAGAACTGCGGGAAGAGCCGCGTCCACCTCGGCGGCCTGGCGGAGACGCTGCACGAACGTAATTTGCGTGCTTTGTACCAGCAGATGCACGGCGGGTGAAATCCTCTGGTACCCGACCCATCTGGAATGTTGCAGTGCGGAGAACCAGCCTGCAACATTTTCGTTGATTGGAGGAAGGAGCCGAATGTGAAATCCATTTTGGAAGGTTCGCGATATCTGGCGCTGGCCGGGGTGATCTCGCTATTGATCGCCGCGATCGCCGCTTTTATCTGGGGTTCCATGAAGACCGCGGATGCCGTTCTTTTGGTGTTTCGATCGCTCGGACAGGATCCTTCCATCACCATCAAGCTCATCGAGATCGTGGACAGTTTTCTGATCGCGACCGCCAAAATGATCTTCGCGGTCAGCCTGTATGAATTGTTCATCGGCGCATTGAATCTGCCGAAGTGGATGCTGGCGCACAACCTGTACGAGCTGAAGGGCAAATTGAGCAGCATGGTGGTTCTGGTTATGGGTGTGAAATTCCTTGAGAAGGTTCTGGATGTGAAAGATCCAACTGTACTGTTGTCGACCGGCATCTCCATCGCCCTGGTGTCCGCTGTCCTGATCGCCTTTGGTTATTTCGGAAAGAAGAATTAAATCCTCATCGTGGGAGGGAAATGAAAAGGATGGGATCTCATGGATAAGCAAAGGAAGACCGGCAGGCTTCACCCGAACATCTGGGTGGTCACAGCCACCTCATTCCTGATGGACATCTCCTCGGAGATGATCGTCTATCTCATCCCGCTCTTCCTTTCCAATGTGCTGGGGGTCAGGACAGCGATCATCGGCCTGATCGACGGAGTGGCTGAGACCACCGCCAGCCTGCTGAAAGCCTACTCGGGAGCGCTCTCGGATAGACTTGGGAACCGCAAGTGGCTGGCGGTGATCGGATACGGCGTCTCGACCATCGCCAAGCCCTTCCTGTATTTCGCGAACACCTGGGGTTGGGTTATGGGTGTTCGTTTCGCGGATCGCGTGGGCAAGGGCATCCGTACCGCGCCGCGCGATGCGCTGGTGGCCGGGAGCACGGATGAATCCAACCGCGGCTTTGCCTTCGGTCTTCACCGCGCCGGGGATACGGCCGGGGCGTTCACCGGGATCGCCATCGCCGCCCTGATCGTGTGGCTGACCCAGGCCGGTTCGCTGCAGATCACGCGGCTGACCTTCCAAACCGCGGTGCTTGTCAGCGTGATTCCCGCGGTGCTGGCGGTGATCGTTCTGGCGATCGGCGCACGCGAGGTCGGCGTGCGAGGCCAGGGAGCCGCGAAGATGCGATTGTCGCTCAAAGGGGTCGACGGACGCTTCAGGACCTTTTTGTTCGTCACGGTCCTGTTCACGCTCGGAAATTCCTCCGACTCTTTCATCATCCTGCGTGCACAGGAACGCGGGCTTAATGTGCTGCAAACCCTTTTCATGCTGATGACCTTCACCGCTGTTTACACCGCTTTATCCAGTCCCCTGGGAGCGCTCTCCGACCGGATCGGCCGGCGCAGATTGATGATCGGCGGATGGCTTGCGTACGCAGTCGTCTACCTGGGATTCGCCTTGGCTAAAAGCGGCTGGCAGGTGTGGACCCTCTTCGGATTGTACGGGATCTATTATGCCGCCACGGAGGGCGTCGCCAAGGCCTTCGTGGCGGACCTGATACCCGACGCGCAGCGCGGGACAGCTTATGGATTGTTCAACGCCGCGATCGGGATTACCGCGCTGCCGGCGTCACTGATCGCGGGACTGCTTTGGCAGGGCGCGTGGACCTGGGCCGGGTTCGGCCCATCGGCTCCCTTCCTCTTCGGCGCGGCGCTCTCGCTGCTCGCAAGCCTGTTATTATGGTGGCGGATCAGGTAACGGCTATACTATGCCTTCCGCGAGGTGATCTTCAGGTGCCAGGGTACAAGCGTTCCGGATTGGGATTTCCGCCTTTCCAGCAGGGAGGTCTGGATTCGCTTTGCGGCCTGTACAGCATCATCAACGCCGAACGCTTCATCAACCGCTCCACCGATGAAGAAGCGCAGCAGCTGTTCAACGACCTGATCCACTATCTGTCGCGGCGCGGCCTGCTGACCAAGTTCCTGATCAACGGGATCATTCACACGCAGATGCTGATCATCCTGGACAAGGTGGTGGGCAAACAGCGCATCTTGAACGTGAGCATCCCCTTTCGCGGTGTCCACAACCCGGACCTGACCACATTTTGGAAATCCATGCAACGCTTCCTGGATGGCACGCCCGGACGTTCGATCATCCTCGGCCTGCAGGGATATCACGATCACTGGACGGTGATCGAGAGCATCACCAGCCGTTCCATCATGCTGTACGACTCGTCCCTGATCAAGCGCCTGCCGCGCTCCTCCTGTACCACGGTGTACGCCACCTGGAAGCGCAAGCACCTGCTGCTCCCCGCCCAGACGTACTTCCTCTCGAACGAGGTGCTGGACGTCCGCCAGTACGATTATTGAGCATGAAAGAAGAATCATCCATACTCCCATCCCATCTTGCGAATGAAGATTTCTGTTACCTGACCACTACGGGCAGACGGACAGGAAAACCGCACAAGATCGAAATCTGGTTTGGGATGGATGGATCAACGTTGTATCTGCTCTCGGGCGGGATGGATAAATCGGATTGGGTCAAGAACCTGATCAGAAAATCCGAAGTTCTTGTACGTTTGGGTAGGCATACCTTTCCCGGCAAAGCGCGAATTATCAGGGGCGGACCGGAAGAAGAAAAGGCGCGCACGTTGCTCGCGGGTAAATATCAGGAACGTGAGGCAGATGGCTCGCTCAGCGAGTGGGCTCGGACGGCGCTGGTGGTGGGGATCGATTTCGATCATCGACATGAGGAGAATTGAATCATGGGCGTAATGATGCAAACGTTTTACTGGGATTGCCCGCGCGAGGACAAAAGGGAATTCCAGTGGTGGAAATATATCAATGAGCAGGTCCCTGCCCTGGCGAAGGCGGGCTTCACTTCGTTGTGGCTTCCGCCGGCACACAAGGCCGGCAACATCAGCGGACCTTCGATGGGCTACGATCCATACGATTTCTACGACCTCGGAGAATTTGACCAGAAGGGAGGCATCCCCACCTGGTTCGGCACGCGGAAGGAGTTGGAGTCCCTGATTGCGAATGCGCATACCCACAAGATGAGCGTAATCGCCGACATCGTCATCAACCACAACAACGGCGCGGACGAACAGCAGGTCAACCCGATCACCGGGCAGTCGCGCTGGACCCTGTTCCACCCCAAAAGCGGGAAGTTCCCGCGTGATTGGGAGAGTTTTCATCCCAACCTGTACGAATCCTGGGATGAGATGACCTTCGGCGACATGCCGGATCTTTCCCACCGCAATCCCTATGTATATTCTGAACTGCTCAAGCTCGCCCGCTGGCTGATCGAGGAGATCGGTTTCGACGGCTTCCGCTACGATTTCGTCAAGGGTTATGGGGCTTATACCATTCAGGCTTTTCAAGAGTACCGCTACATGCGGGACGGTCAACCCCTCAAACCCTACGGTGTCGCCGAATTCTGGGATTCTGCGAGCAATACCCTGAATTGGGTCAACCTGGCGAACTTCTCCAATTCCAACCCTGTGGATGCCTTCGATTTTCCACTGCGTGAGATGCTCAAGTCATTGTGCGATCAGTACGGCTTCAGCCTTAGGAATTTCACATCCTGGGATACCGTGCTCAAGCATCAGCCTCAGACGACGGTCACTTTCGTCGAGAATCATGACCTGCGTGACGAGGGCAGGCCAATCGCCAACGACAAACTGCTGGCCTATTCCTATATCCTCACGCACGAGGGTTACCCGTGCATTTTCTGGAAGGATTATTTCAACTACGGTCTCGCGCTGGATGGATCCCCGAACGGTATTGCAGCTCTCGTAGCAGCTCACGAACGATACGCGGCGGGCGGGACCTCGGTCCTGTACCTGTCCGACGACCTGTACATCATGCAGCGCGGCGGGTATGGTGACCAGCCGGGTTTGATCTATGTGCTCAACAATCGCGGAGATGCCTGGCAGGGGGAATGGGTGACCACTCAATGGAGGAACACCTCCTTCCAGCCTGTTGCGTGGTGGGGCTCACACGATCGCAGCCGTCCTGAGGATCAGCATATCGGTTCCGACGGCCGCGGCCGCTTCTTCGCCGCCCCGCGCGGGTATGCAATCTATACTCCGCGCTGACTTGTGCCCGCAGGGTAGCGAAGCCGAAGCGCGGATAGGTGGAAAGCGCCCTTCGACTGCACCGCTGCGCGGTTTGAGGTAACCAGTGGAATACACCCCCACCCACTTTTATGATGAACCGATCGAGGTCCTTTTCGATTCCCCACCGGCCAGGGAAAAATCCCCCGGCTGCCCGAATGGATTTGTATGGCGGGAAAAGTCATTCCGTATTCTCGAGTTGTTATCCGAATGGACGGATTTCACGCGCCGCGGACGGATGGCGCGCAACATGCGCCCCGCGCATGCGGCGGTGGCCTCCACCCGCGGATCCTTGAACGTCGGACGTTTCTACTTCCGTGTTCGCGTCGAGGACGGCCGTGTCTTCGACCTCTACTACGATCGTGCGATGAAGAATGTGAATGAACGCAAGGGGCAATGGTTCATCTATCGTGAACTCGAATAGGATTCCCGAAGTTTGTATATGAGGTCATGCCCCGTATCCATTTGGATGTGCGCAGTGCCATTCCCAGGCGCTGGAGATGATGTCGTGCAGATTGGGGTGAGACGGTTTCCATCCCAGCTCGCTCATGATCCTTCTTGGCGAGGCAACCAGGCGCGGTGAATCCCCCGGCCGGCGCGGAGTCTCCACTGATGGAATCGGATGACCGGTCACCCGGCGCGCCGTCTCGATGACTTCCCTCACGGAATATCCGTTCCCGCTTCCAACGTTGTAGATCAGCCGATCGCGCTGATCTAGTGCATCCAATGCAAGCAGGTGGGCAGAGACCAGATCCGCGATGTGGATGTAATCGCGGATGCAGGTCCCATCCGGAGTGGGGTAGTCTGTTCCGTAGATCGTTTT
>VGNF01000089.1 GCA_016866195.1 Chloroflexota bacterium
GCCTGTTCGCGTCGCTTTCTCAGTTGTTCGCTGGTACCATAGGGTCTCATGACCCGATTATGACATGAAATCCTCGTGTCGACATTCTTTTGTCAAGGTTCAATAGTTATCCTGTTGTGGTTCCTTTCGAATAAGGGGGAGATCAAGTTGGGGCGAATCGGCTCCCTGATCCTGCCTCTCATGGTGGGTGCGGGCGCCCTGCTTTGGTATAACTACGCTCGTTTCGGATCGATCTTCGAATTTGGGTATGGCTTCCAGCTCACAGGGTTTAATATTCATGCATACATAAACCAGACCTATTCACCAGCATATATTCCCCCGAACGTATACAAATACTTTCTGAATCCGTTTGAATTCAGGCAAAATTTTCCATTTATCAAACCTTCATTATGGGCAGGGCCGGCATGGCTGGAAAGCCACCCCTCCCAGCTATATTACCTGCTGGCGGAAGGGATTACTGGTATTTTCATCGCAAGCCCCTTCCTGATTTTGGCTGTGGTTTTGATAAAAAAGGAGATTCGCTGGTTCGTCCGCGCCCTGGCTTGGTCAACGCTTTTGATCCTTGCACTGACCTTGTCCTTCTTCTATGCCACCATGCGCTACTTGCTCGATTTTGTTCCGCTCCTGACGATCATGGCAGTTCTGGGCGCCTGGGAGGGATTCCAGCGTTTCGGGGACCATCCCATTACCAGATTCACATTCCGATCCGCGGCTTTGATTCTCTGGCTATATACCTGTGGTTTCAGCCTTCTGTTGGCGTTCTCGAGCAACCTGTCTCGATTCAGGACGTTCAACCCTGAATTGATCCGCCAGATCAATTCGTTCTTTCTTCAAGCGATGCATTGAATAGGCAAAGCCTTAAAAATAATCACCGGAGGGATTCCTTTACACCTTCAGTCGTCCGCCATCCTTGCCTTGGAATGCCCAACCCGGGTTGGTTGGACGCCATGATCGGACAAAGTGGATGATATAATCCACGCTCGATTATTCTATGGGAGTATGGATTCATGACGCAACTTATAAAATTTGGAACAGATGGCTGGAGAGGGGCGATCGCGGAGGACTATACATTTGACAACCTCCGCCGGGCCACCCAGGGATATGCATCCTACATGCTATCGCGAGGGAAAAGTGGTCAGTCGATCGTGGTTGGCTTTGACAAACGCTTCAACAGCGAACACTTTGCCGCCGCTGCGGCGGAGGTCCTGGCGGGGAACGGATTTAAGGTCTATTTGACTCAAGATGCAACACCCACCCCGGTCATTGCCTACGCAGTCCTGGAGAAGAAGGCGGCCGGCGCGGTCAACATCACCGCCAGTCACAATCCGCCTACCGACAATGGCTTCAAGGTGCGCAACGAGACGGGAGGCGCCATTGATCCCGAGGGGCTGAAACAAATCGAAGAGGGAATCCCTCCAGATCTCCGTGGGGTGAAGCGCAAAATCCTTGCAAGCGCCGAAGCCGCCGGTGAAATCCAGCGTTTTGATGCAGCCTCACCCTACATAGACCACCTCACCCGCGATGGGCTGATCGACCTCGCTCCAATCAAGGACGCCGGCCTGACTGTGATGGCGGACGCCATGTGGGGAAACGGCGCCGGCTGGTTCCCCAGATTGCTGGACGGCGGAAAGACAAAAGTTATCGAAATACACAACCAGAGGAATCCGATCTTCCCTGAGATGAAGCGGCCAGAACCAATCCAGCCAAACATCGATGTCGGATTGAAAGCCACCGTGGATAATCAGGCGGATGTCCTCTTGATCACGGACGGGGACGCGGATCGTTGCGGCATCGGCGACGAAAAAGGTGAATTTATCAACCAGCTGAGGGTGTATGCCCTGCTTGCCTACTATCTATTAGAGATCCGCCGGCAACGCGGGGATATTGTCAAAACGCTTTCGACCACCGTTATGTTGAACAAATTAGGACAGATCTACAATGTCCCCGTTCACGAAACAGGAGTGGGATTCAAGTATGTTGCCCCCAAGATGACCGAAACGAATGCCATGATCGGCGGCGAGGAATCCGGAGGATACGCATTTCGAGGCAACGTTCCTGAACGTGACGGGATCCTTGCGGGGCTGTACATGCTGGACTTCATGGTGCGCACCGGCAAGAAGCCCACTGAGTTGCTCAAGGACCTGTTCTCCAGGGTGGGCGGGGAATACTATTACGACCGGGTTGACAGTCCGTTTACCGGGGACCGGGGATCGCGGGAGAAACGCATACTCGAATCGAAACCCCAATCGCTGGGCGGCTTGAAGGTAACCGACTTGATCACGGTGGATGGTTACCAGTTCAAACTGGAGGATGGAGGATGGATGTTGATCCGCTTCTCAGGAACCGAGCCGATCATGCGCGTCTACTGCGAAACCACGCATAAGGACAAGGTGAAAGCCATTTTGTTCGATGGCTTGAAAGTTGCTGGGATCAGTGAGTCTGACTGATACCCACTGTCACCTCGATCTTGCCAAATTCGATGCGGATCGCGAGGCGATTCTTTCCCGCGCGAAGGCCGCGGGAATCATCCGCATTCTCGTGCCGGGACTCAACCTGAAATCCAGCCAGGCAGCGATCCTGCTGGCGGATTCCCATCCTGAAGTTTTTGCCGCCGTGGGTTTCCATCCAACTGACCTGCAGGATTATTCGGACCAGGCAGCCTTGGAGGCCGGCGGCCTCGCCGATCATCCCAAGGTAGTTTCTGTTGGTGAAATCGGTCTGGATTATTACTGGATCAAGGATGAATCACAGCGCCGCTGTCAGCAGGACATCCTCAAGCAGCAGCTTCTATTCGCTGGATCGATCAGCAAACCGGTGATCCTCCACATGCGCGAAGAGCAGGACGCCTGGTCCGGTCCGGCTTCCGCCGATTTGATCGAAATTCTTTACGAGTGGCATAACGAGCTTTTGCGAGCGAATCACCCACTCGGCGAATCGCCCGGTGTTCTGCATTCATTCAATGGAGATCTTTCCACAGCTCAACGCGCCCTGGAGATGAATTTCTATATCGGTGTGACGGGACCGGTGACGTACAGGAATGCGGATAAAAAACGCGACCTGATAAGGCAAGTTCCTCTCGAGCGGCTGCTCATCGAAACGGATGCACCCTACCTGGCACCCGTCCCCCATCGAGGGGAGCGAAATGAACCTGCCTTTGTATGCCACATTGCTGATAAAATTGCAGAAATCCATTCCATAAGCCCTGCGGAGGTCGCAGCCATCACCACCCGGAACGCGGCTCGGCTGTTTGCATGGGGAGATTGAATTGAGCCTGGTAACCTTTCTAACGCCCATACATCAAGAAATCAAATTGATCGAGGAGCGTATGCGCTCCCAGGCGGAGGAATCCCATCCGGACCTGCGCGCGGCGCTTGACCATCTGCTGGCTGCCGGCGGAAAACGCGTCCGACCGACCCTGTGCCTGCTCGTCGGAAACATGCTCGGCGCGCCCCTGGAGAAATTGATTTGCCTTGGCGCGGCGGTGGAATTGCTCCACACAGCCACTCTGGTGCACGACGATCTGATTGACGGAGCCCTGCTGCGCCGCGGAATGCCTACGCTGAACGCTCGCTGGTCCCCTCCCGCCACCGTGCTTACCGGGGATTTTCTTTTTGCGCGCGCCGCCAAGCTGGCCGCCGAAACCAATCACCTGCCTCTGATGAAATTGTTTTCGGAAACCCTGGCAACGATCGTCAACGGTGAGCTGACGCAGATGTTCGGGTCGCGCGGCCTGATCAGCCGCGACAATTACTATAAACGGATCTACGCCAAGACAGCCTCCCTTTTCGAAATGACCAGCAAAGCTTCGGCCATGGTGTCGCCGACCGACGAGTTCACGGTCGAGACGATGCGCGACTTTGGATACCAATTGGGAATGGCCTTTCAAATCGTGGACGATATCCTGGATTTTTCGGGAGAGCAATCTGCTGTCGGAAAGCCTCTGGGATCTGACCTGTTGAATGGTCTGATCACTCTTCCGGCGATCTATTTTGCCGAACACAATCCGGAGGATCCGGATGTGGCTTCCCTTCCGAACGGCGGTTGGACGAATGTGGAGAACATGGCCCGCCTGGTGGACAACATCCGGGCCAGCAGCTGCACCAAAAAGGCCATGATCGAGGCGGAAGGGCACATCGAGCGGGCGCTTTCCATGCTCGAATCGCTCGAACCATGCCCGGAAAGGGATGCCCTGGAAAGTCTGGCCAAATACATCATCGATCGGAAAATCTAGCGCTCGCGAACGTTAATCGAGAGTAATACTCTCGCTCTAATCTCCGTTCCGCTCGAAATCCCATGACCCATCCTCGAAATCCTTTCCGTATCAATGTCGGTTTCATCATCCACGAAGAGATCGGATACAATCGGGAGTTCCTTTTCGCTCTTGATGGGATTCAATTGGATGAAGGTTTTGGCCTGCGCCAGCTTGAGGGAGCCGTTAATGTTGGCAAGACTCCACAGGGATTGATCGTTCAAGGCAATTTTGAGGGGAAAACGCACCTCGACTGCGTTCGTTGCCTGAATGGATTTGAAGAGCATCTGAACTGGTCATTTACAGAATTGTACGCCTTTGACGATCGTTCAGTGACCGAATCGGGGCTGATCCTTCCGGAGGATGCCCATCTTGACCTTTCCACACTTGTACGAGAATACGCTTTATTGGAGATCCCGATTAGTCCGGTCTGCAAACCTCAATGCAGGGGATTATGTGCGGAGTGTGGTCAGAACCTGAACGAGAGGGATTGCGGGCACCGACCCCCGGCGCCCGATTCCCCGTTTGCCAGACTCAAGGATCTCAAAGGGTAATCAAAAAAGGACATGCGTACCGATCCATTGACAAAGCCCACTCGAAAGCCTAAAATACTTGCATGAATTTGAAATCCACTTTCAGTATGGTGACAATGACCATGGCGATGGCCTCCGCAAAAGCCGCTGGGATGATCTATTCCCGCCCCGGGTGGAACGCGCGTTAGAGACCTGCTGTTCGAATAACGGGCTGTCCGCAGCGTGGACAGCCTTTTTGTTTATAACCAAACTCGTGTCATCGAGTTAGAAACCGGAGATGCGCATGCCTGAAAATATCCTGATCGCCGTAGCCTGGCCATATGCCAATGCCGAAATCCACGTCGGCAACCTGACCGGATCCCACCTGCCGGGGGATATCGTCGCACGCTATCACCGCCTGAAGGGGGACAACGTCCTGATGATCACGGGCACTGACGCGCATGGAACGCCGGTGACAATGAGCGCCGACAGACTCGGCAAGCCGGTTGAAGAGGTGTACCAGTTGTATCACGAGGGATTTATCGATCTTTTCCAGAAAATTGGGATCACTTATGATCTCTACACCACCACTCACAGCGAGAACCATTTCAAGGTAGCCCAGACGATCTTTCTTGCCCTGATGAAGAATGGATTCCTGTTCACCAAAGTGGAACCCCAATGGTACTCACCCGGCCTGAAACGCTTCCTGCCCGATCGCTACATTGAAGGAACATGCTACATCTGCGGAGATCAAAATGCACGGTCGGATCAATGTGACAAATGTGGAAATGTGCTCGAGCCGGCCAGGCTGATCCATCCCCGCTCCAAAGTGGCCGGGGACGTGTCCGCCCCCGAACTTCGAGAGACGGAGCATTACTACCTGGACCTTTCCAAGTTGGAACCGAACGTCAAGGACTTCCTCAGACAGCGGTCCGCATACATGCGCGACACGGTCATCGGAGAATCGCTCGGGAAGATCGAAGCCGAGGGATTAAAACCTCGCCCGATCACGCGGGATCTGGATTGGGGGATACCGGTGCCGGTGGAGGGGTGGGATGGCAAGTGCCTATATGTGTGGTTCGAAGCCGTTATCGGCTATCTTTCCGCCCCGATCGAGTGGGGATTATTGCAGACGGACAGGAACGAATGGCGCAAATGGTGGACGGATCCGGGCGCGAAGCAATTCCATTTCATCGGCAAGGACAATATTTTCTTCCATACCTCGCTCTGGCCCGCCGAATTGATGGGAGTGGGCAGCGCCTTCATGGAACTCTTCGCCGGCGAGGAGGTTCCATTGATCCTGCCATACGACGTGCCGGCAAACCAATTTATGAATCTCGAAGGGGAAAAAATAAGCGGTTCGCGAAATTGGGCCGTGTGGGGACGGGATGCGCTGACGTGTTATGATCCGGACGCGCTGCGTTACTACCTGACGGTGAACATGCCGGAAGCCAAGGACAGCGACTGGGACTGGGCGGAGTTTGTCGCCCGCAACAACAACGAGTTGGTAGCCACCTGGGGAAACCTTGTGAATCGGGTGCTTTCCTTCAGCTACAAACATTGGGATGGATGCGCGCCGAACGTGGAACGAAGTTCCCTTCGCCCCGCGGATTTGGAACTGCTATCCGTCATCGGACAAGGATTCAAAACGGTGGGCGGGGAGCTTGAAGCGGTCCGCCTCCGCGCTGCGCTGTCCGAAGCGATGAAACTGGCCACCTTAGTCAATCAATATCTGGATGTTCAGTCCCCTTGGAGCACGATCAAAAACGACAAGGAAAGTGCCGCGCGCACGATCTTCGCTGCGTTGACAGCGATCGACTCACTCAAGGTGATGTTCGCCCCCTTCCTGCCATTTACGTGCGAGCGATTACATTCCTTCCTTGGTTACGACAAACCCATGTTTGGGACTCAATACACCGAAATCGTCAAGGATTCGCTGGGTGAACACATGGTATTGCGCTACCGGACCTTCGTCTCGGGGAAAGAAGACACCGGACCCGACGATCAATGGAAGCCCAGTGATTTAAGAGCCGGAGCGGGGCTCGCCCAACCAACCCCTCTTTATAAGAAACTTGAAGAGGGCTTGATTGCAGAAGAGAGAGCCAGGTTGGGCTCGTAAACCCCTTACCAGGCGATGGCCAAATCGAAGCCTCGGGTCTGCTTGTGGCTGACCGAATTTGGAAACAAAACTTGGGCCAGCGGCGTCCTGCATAGGGTTGGAGGTGTGTATGAGAATACCTAATTCTACTCTTTTGATCCTTGCAGCGATTGCGGTGTTGATATCTGCTTGCAACCCGGCTGTTTCGCTGGCGACTGCCGGCTCGGACCTTCCGCGCGAGACAAATCCACAGTTCAGCGCCGAGGTACTCCGCCTCCTGGTAGAAGGGAACAACGCCTTTGCCTGGAACCTCTACCAATCAGTCAGATCCGAAGGCGGAAATCTTATCCTCTCCCCCTACAGCATCTCACTGGCTCTGGCAATGACGTACGCCGGCGCACGCGGCGAAACCGAATCCCAAATGGCGACCGTGCTGCGCTATCCACTCGGGCAGTCCTCAACTCATATTTCTTTTAATGCGTTGGACCTTGAATTGTCGAAACGCGGACAGGGGTTGGATGAGGACGGTGAACCGTTGAAGTTGAACATCGCCAATGCGGTGTGGGCGGAGCAATCGTACCCCTTCCTTCAGGAATTCCTGGATACGCTCGCGGTCCATTACGGAGCGGGAATTTTTCTCGCCGATTTCATCAACCAATTTGAGGGTGTGCGTCGCACGATCAATGAGTGGGTCGCTGACAGCACGGAGGAGCGGATTCAGGACCTGTTGCCCGAGAATTCCTTGAATGCATATTCTCGAATGGTATTGGTCAACGCTATCTACTTCAAGGCGGATTGGCTTGATCGCTTTGATGCAGATTCCACCGGCCCTGGGACTTTTTATCACCTGGATGGATCTGAATCCTCGGTTAAGATGATGAACAATGGAGTATTTATCCCCTACTATTCCGGAAATGGATTTCAAGCGATTGAGCTTCCCTATGCAGGCGATACGTCCGCCATGACCATCTTGGTACCGGACGCCGGCAATTTTGAAACCTTTGAATCCTCCCTCGACCATACCTTGTTTTTCCGGACGTTGTCGGCCATGCAGCCAAGATCCGTGGCGTTGGGGGGGCCAAAATTCAAATTCGATAAAGCGATCAATCTATCGGATGTGCTAAAAGGCATGGGCATGCCGGATGCCTTCGATTCGGGCGCGGCGGATTTTTCGGGCATGACCGGGACGAAGGATTTGTTCATCAGCAATGTCTTTCACAAGGCGTTTGTCGCTGTGGATGAAAAGGGAACGGAAGCAGCAGCCGCTACTGCGGTGATCATGGAGATCACAAGCGTCCAGGTTTACGAAATCGAACTCCAGATCGACCGGCCATTTATCTTCGCAATACGCGACAAATTGAGCGGTCAACTACTCTTTATCGGTCGCGTGACCGATCCCTGACCCTCCGCCGCGCACGCAACCCAATATCTCCTGCAGTGTTCCATTCGTAAAGACATCGAAGGAGTTGAATATGCCTCACCCGGGATTTGACGGGGTTTTGGCTCTGCCAACGCGAAAACGTTTTCCAGAAAACCCGGGTTCTCACTGGGATTGATTTTCGGGAGCATGATTCCTGATGCAGACGGATACCCGCAGGCTGTAGCCATCCTCGCGCAGAGGATGGATCCGCACCTTGCAGAATCCATCTTTCATCGCACGTTCACGCATACCCTGTTCTTCCCCCTCAGCCTGGCATTGATTTTCTTGACCGTATATTGGATCAATCACGACCAATCCTTGCTCAACTTTGGGCTCGGGTTGGCTGGCGGATCAGCCCTGCTGCACAGCCCGGTCGACATCTTGGGCTTCTTCGATGGCGTGGGGTTGCTTTGGCCGATCTGGTCGTTCAACCTATACGCCGACATTTCCCTCACCGACCATCAAATACAAATGCTGCGCTCGGTGAACTTCCTCGCCTTTGCCCTGTATTTCTGGTATTTGCATTCGCTGGCAGGAATAACCACCAGGAATCAGGCCTGCCAACCTCGGCTTCGATGGCATCTTTTCGGACAGGCAGGATTGTTCGTCGTATTTTTCACACTTACACTTATCCTTCCGTTCAATGCGTACAACACCGTGGATGGCGCGGTTTTTCTTATCGTCGCCTTTCCAAACGTGCTATGGGTCACCTGGAAAATGTGGGAAACCATAGAAGCCCAAAACAATCTGATTACAGATTGGGCTCGATGGAACCCAGCCAGCGAGGCAGCTGGGTGAACAACGATTGCATGATGCCTAGCGTCCGTTCCTCGAACAAAGGCAGATTATCGTAGGCCTCCCCCGCCTGGTCGTTCACCAGATCGCTCACTCCCCGCAAGATCAATAAACGAGCTCCGTTCTTCCTCGCCACCCAGGCGAGCGCTCCGGATTCCCAATCCCCGGCGATCGCACCTTCCTTTCGTAAATAAGCGACCTTGGAAGGCGGCAGGTCGCTGTCGGCGGAGGCCAGAATCCCGCGACGGATTGGATAAGGGAGCGGGTCTGGCAGCCACGACAGGTCGAGGGATGAGGCGTAGTAGGATTTGATATCCAGGTCCCCCATCAATTCGACGATATCGTAAATGAAAGTCTGTTCGACCAGTACAATATCCCCCAATTCAAGTACCCCTTCAAAACCGCCGCAGGTCCCCAGGTTGACATATAGATCAGCCCGATCGTGGTCTATTGCATATTGCATCATCGCAGCGGAGGAAATTTTCCCCCACCCGCTGTGATAGATCTTCAGGTCGCGTTGACCAAGCCTGAGAAGGGCAGTTTCCCCGAAGGGGGAAGCTTCGATAACCATCTCCGGAAAGATGCGCCGGGCCGCCTTCCATTCCGCGATGGCCGAAACCAAAAGCACAGCCTTCATGGGAGTTTTCCATCCAGGTAATCCATGATGAATTGAAGTGCAGCCTCGGAAGATTGTTGTTTAATATCCAGCCGGTCGCCCTCCCCAAGGAAATGCCGAGCCCATTCCCCTTCGTTCGTGGAGAGACCGATCCAGGTTGTTCCGACTGGTTTTTGTTCCGTCCCACCAGTCGGACCGGCAATCCCGCTGATCGAAACTCCGAAATCCGTCCCGAATAATCGACGCGCTCCCCTGGCCATCGCACGCACAGTTTCTTCGCTTACGGCTCCTTGAGTATTCAAGATCTCCCATGACACACCCAGGAGATTCGCTTTTGATTCGTAGGAGTATACGACCAGCCCGCCGGGAAAAAAATCCGAAGCGCCAGGGATATTGGTAATTCGGTGGGAGAGCAACCCGCCTGTGCAGGATTCAGCCGTTGTAAGCGATAACCCTCGTTCGCGCATCCTTTCACAAAGCGATTGTTCCAAACTCATTTCGATGTCCTTCTGCCTTGATTTTTCTGGATTATACATCGTGTATAATCCGCCCATGCCTAACCTTATCGGTAAGAGATTGGGAAAAGTCCAGATCACCGAGATGATTGCGCGCGGGGGGATGGCGGAAGTATATCTCGGCGAACACACCACCTTGAATCGGAAAGTGGCGGTAAAGATCATGCGCGATCACGTGGATTCCGACCCGGAGCTCAGGGGGCGGTTTGAACGGGAAGCGCGCGTGGTTGCCGGCCTGCGCCACCCAATATCATCCAGGTGCATGATTTCGACCTGGCGGACGGCCAGCCATACCTGGTCATGGAACATGTACCGGGAGCCACGTTGGGCAGCTATCTGAAAGCCCTTCACGATCGACACGAACAGCTTCCGTTTACAACTGTTTCGAGAATTCTTACCCTGCTTTCCTCCGCCATCGACTATGCCCACGGCAATCAGATCGTACATCGCGATATCAAACCGGCCAACATCCTCCTTCGCTCGGCTTCCGGACCGATCGATCCACAAAAGCCTTTGCCGGAGGATGTGGAACCCATCCTGACAGATTTTGGGTTGGTTCGGCTGGTGGATTCTTCAATTCACACTTCGACCGGAACTGTTTCCGGCACGCCGGCTTACATGAGTCCCGAACAGGCGCGGGGCGAGAAGGTCGACAAGATGACCGACATGTACTCCTTCGGCGTCATACTCTACGAAATGATCGCCGGGACAGTGCCCTTTGACGCCGAATCGACGGTTGGAATCCTGATGAAGCATATGAACGAGCCGCCGCCGGCGATTCCCGGAATTTCATCTGACCTGCAGAACGTCATCGACCGCGCCCTCTCGAAAGTTCCCAAATACCGCTATGAAACAGCCGGGCAGCTCGCCTCGGAATTTATCAGCGTGTTCAATGGGCAGACGGTTCCGATGAACACACAAAAGTTGGCCGTGCAGGCTCGGAAAGCGGCACAAGATCCCAATCGGCAAAATCGCATCCTGGGTCTCGACCGTGGTCTGATCTCCATCGGACTGGTGATCTTGCTCGGCGCGGTGTATTTTGGCCTGCGATATTTTTCGACCGACCGGACGAAATCACTTCAAGCCGGCCAGGTCGTCTTCTCCGACTTCAACGCCTTCCTGGATCGGGCGTCCATCTCCATTACAGACCTGCCTGTACCGGAGCCAGGCACGCATTATGAAGCCTGGGCGCTCGCACAGGGAGGCGAGATCCGCCGCAACATCGGGAGGATCAACATGGGCGGTCCGGCGTCAGGCCAGTTGACCTTCATCGATCCTCAACAGACGAACATCATCAGCCAATTCGATCAAATCGAGATCACGATCGAACCGGACAACGATCCCAATCCTGATCGATCCTCCGAAGAGATCGTTGCCTCGTCGGTTTTTCCTCCGCTGGCGCTGATTCATATCCGGCACGTCACAGTCAGCTTTGGAGGAGCGCCGAATGGCACAGCTCTGATCCAGGGTTTATGGAATGACGCTGATCGTCTTCAGACTCTAATTCAAGAAAGCCAGTCTGCTTTTAATGGCGGTGACGAGGTTCTTTTCCGTTTGAAAACCGAGGAAATTATCAACCTGATCTCCGGGCAGGAAAACACCGAACAGTACAGGGATTGGAATTTGGATGGTACGGTCAGCGACGCGGGGGATGGGTACGGTCTGTTGGGCGGGTATATTCCCGGCACGATCTCTCATGCGCAATTCGCAGCGGAGGCGCTGGATGCCACACGGGCCATCCAATCCAACAGCGCATTGACCGTGATCGCGGTCCAAAATGTGGAGGGTTGGTCCCGGCAGGTGTTGGAAAAATCCATTCAATTGCAGCAAATGCCGATGAGTCCGGAGATGGAGACTCTGATCTCGGAAATGGTCGTCCTGTCGGAGCAAATCGTCTCCGGCACGGATTCAAACAACAACCAGATCATCGAACCGGTGGTCGGCGAGGGCGGGGCGGATACTGCCTATGAGTATGCGTACAACATGACGATCATGCCGCTGCTGCCGGGAGCCCACCAACTGCCTCCGCCGGCATCCAATCCTGGGAACTAACCCC
>VGNF01000090.1 GCA_016866195.1 Chloroflexota bacterium
CCCCACACCCCGGAAGGGACGGTGCGCGCGGTTAACGGAATTTCGTTTCATTTGAACGAAGGTGAAACCCTCGCAGTCGTCGGGGAGAGCGGTTGCGGTAAATCCGTTTCGATGTTGTCCGTTCTCCGCCTGATTCCCATCCCGCCGGGCGAAATTTCACGGGGAATCGTAGATTACCGCAATCGGAATCTGCTTACGTTACCCGAGGAGATCATGCAGGTCGACATCCGCGGCCGGGAAATCGCAATGGTCTTCCAGGATCCGATGACCTCGCTCAATCCCGTCCTGACGATCGGAAGACAATTAACAGAACCCCTGCGCATCCATTTGGGCATGAGTCGGGAACAAGGCATCCGTCGCGCGACCGAATTGCTCGAACTGGTCGGAATACCGGATGCCGGCCGGCGACTGGACAGTTACCCGCATGAATATTCAGGGGGGATGCGGCAGCGGGTGATGATCGCCATGGCTCTCGCCGGTAATCCCAGCCTGCTGATTGCAGACGAACCCACGACCGCCCTCGATGTGACCATCCAGGCACAAATTCTTGATCTGGTAAAGGAGTTGCGTGCAAAAATTGGTCTGAGCATCATTTGGATTACGCACGACCTCGGGGTTGTGGCCGGTCTGGCTCAGCGCGTGATCGTCATGTATGCAGGATATATCGTCGAAACGGCGGATGTGGATGCCCTATTTGAAGAAGCGCGCCACCCCTATACGCTCGCCTTGATGGCAGCACTCCCACACGTGGAACGCCGTCGGGAGGGTAGGTTAAAGGCGATTCCCGGCGCGCCGCCCAATCTGTTGGCGGAGATCGACGGCTGCCCTTTTGCGCCAAGGTGCGAGTATGCCGTGAGCCGCTGTCGGATCGAAAATCCGCCTCTGAAAAAAGCCCAAGAAGGTCATTCCGTAGCCTGTTGGGTGGATGTCAAGTCTGGAACGCTGAAATGATCAACACCCAGTCCCTTGTGAAAGTAAAAAACCTTACCAAGCATTTCCCTCTAAGGCGAGGCTTTCTTTTCCAGAAGCAGGCGGGTTTGGTGCGCGCAGTGGATGGAATATCCTTTGACATCGGACTCGGTGAAACCCTCGGTCTGGTGGGCGAAAGCGGTTGCGGCAAGACAACGGCCGGCCGCACCCTGCTCGGATTGTATCCACCGACAGAGGGGGAGGTTCGCATCGATGGACACAACCTGGGTACCGCACGCCGCTCGGAGATGATGACCATCCGCCGCAAAGCGCAGATCATCTTTCAGGATCCATATGCCTCCCTCAACCCAAGGTGGACAATCAGCGCCATCATCGGGGAACCGCTTCGAGTTCACCGAATTCTTCCCAATGAAAGCGAGCGTACGGAGCGCGTACGGGAACTGCTGAAGTTGGTGGGATTGAGCCCTTCGCATCTCAATCGCTTCCCGCATGAGTTTTCGGGCGGCCAACGCCAGCGGATCGGCGTGGCACGTGCGCTGGCTTCCGATCCCAAATTCATCGTCTGTGATGAACCGATTTCCGCCTTGGATGTATCCATTCAGGCACAGGTTGTAAATCTATTGGAGGACTTGCAGGACCGATTCGGATTGACCTACCTGTTCATCGCCCACGATTTGAGCATGGTACGACACATTTGCGACCGCGTCGCCGTTATGTATCTGGGTGTGATCGTGGAATTGGCTGACCGGGATGAACTCTACGAAAACCCCCTGCATCCGTATACCCAGGCCTTGTTGACCTCGGTTCCGATTCCCAATCCTCGAAAGGATCGAGCCCGTCGTCGGAAAATATTGCAGGGTGAAATACCCAGTCCACTCGATCCGCCATCCGGATGCCGTTTCCATCCTCGCTGCCCAATCGTAAAGAGTCACTGTTCCAAACAAACTCCCGAATGGAGGGAAATTCACGGCGGCCACTGGGTGGCCTGTCATGAAGTTGGATCGCTGCCGGGCAGCGGGCAACAGAAGGCTTGAACTCCAAGCGATTTAACCGACCTGAAACGGCTCGTATTCCGGTGCTGATGTGGATATCGCCAGTCTTCAAAACCCAAGGGTAAAACAACTGGTTAGGCTCAGGGAACATAAACGCCAGCGTCTGGTGGACGGATTGTTCATTGTAGAAGGCTTGAACGAGCTCAAGGCCGCAATCGATTCAGGGCTGAAACCCGTTTCAATCTATACGGCTCCAGATCTTGCCCTGGGGACTCTGACAGGTGAGGTGGGGGAGAAGTTGACCGTCAGCCGGGAAGTGTTTCAAAAAATCTCTTATCGTGAGAATCCCGATGGATGGCTTGGCGTCCTTCCAATTCCACGCTGTGAACTTGCTGACCTGGGATTGTCCGAAAATCCCTTCCTGCTCATAGCCGAATCGATTGAGAAACCCGGCAACCTGGGAGCAATCCTGCGCACGGCGGATGCGGCCGGAGTGGATGCCGTCATCGTATGCGACCCGCGCGTGGATCTGTGGAATCCCAATGTCGTGCGCGCCAGCCGCGGGACCTTATTCACTATTCCAATCCTGGCCGTGGAAAACCAGATAGCGCTTGATTGGCTCCGGTCCAAACAGTTGCACATTCTGGCCTCCTCTCCTGTGGGGGAAAAAGGATTCACGCAGGTAGATATGCGGAGACCGATTGCAATTGTCGTTGGCACGGAAGACACGGGATTGTCGGATTTCTGGCTGAAGAACGCAGATGAATGCGCAACCATCCCCATGAAGGGCAGGGTGAATTCGTTAAACGTTTCAATCGCCGCGGCGCTATTTGCCTACGAAGCTGTGCGACAGCGAGGGTCTGCCAGTCCCAAAGGAAACCCTATCCAAGGAAAGAGTTGAAAAACTGCCAGAGCAAATACAGGAACGGGAAACCGACCAAACCCAGGGAAAGGATCGAAAGCGGCTTAGAGTCGTCACGTGTAACCAGACCCATTATTGCAAGTATCCCCGCAATCGGAGTTACGATGCAATAGGACAGGGTGATCACGTTGTTCATCTGAAAGAATATCGCCGGCGTGATCTTCAGCAAGGTGATCAGATAATACGCCCCGAACAGGATCACCGATACGACTCCCATGAACAGGGAACTCAACCCGTAATAGGACCTTCGGTGCGGGATCATCGAAGACATTATAAACCCTCCCTTGGGCCTGTTTCACTGGCACGCCTGGATTCAATCGGCAGGCAGCGGCTGCGGTTGGTCAGCGGTTTCCGGCAGACCGACAGCATCCGCGAAGCCATACCGGGTTTCCAGTTCGTGACGGAATTGCTGGGTGTACAAGCGGTAATAATGGCCCTTCAATTTTAGAAGTTCCGAGTGGGTACCCTTTTCGGTGATCTTCCCGTTCTCGATCACCAGGATGCGGTCCGCCCTTCGAATGGTGGACAGACGGTGGGCGATCACGAAGGATGTTCTCCCTTTCATCAAGGCCTCCATGCCGCGCTGAATCAGGGATTCGGTCAACGTATCCACACTGGAGGTGGCCTCATCCATGATGAACAATTCCGGACGGGCAAGTACGGCGCGCGCCAGGCTGATCAATTGCTTCTGGCCAACAGAAAGCAGGTTGCCGCCTTCCCCCACATTGTGCTCGTACCCCTTCTCCAGAGTAACTATGAAATCGTGCGCCCCTGCGACCTTCGCCGCCTGCTCCACTTCTTCGTTCGATGCCTCCAGGCGTCCATAACGGATGTTTTCCCGCACGGTGCCTGAGAACAGATGAGGGGTCTGCAACACGATGCCGATCTTCGAGTGGATCGATTCCAGCGTGAAATCCGTGTAATCGCGCCCATGGATTCGAATTTGACCCTGACGTGGTTCATAGAAACGGCAGAGCAGGTTCACGATCGTGGATTTCCCGCCACCTGTCGGACCGACCAGCGCGATCATCTCACCCGGTTTCACCTCCAAGGTGAAGTCGGTCAACACCGGTTTGCGATCCTCATAGTGGAAATCCACATGATCGAATTCGATCTCTCCCAGCAAGGTGGACGCGGGAACAGCCCCCGGCCGGTCGTGAACCTCCGGTGGTGTATCCGCCAAATTAAAAATCCTTTCCGCGGAGGCAATCGAGTGCTGCATTTCGGCGTAGACGCGCGCCAAATCCTGGACCGGCCACATCATGAAGGTCAGGTAGGATACAAAGGCTTGAATGCCTCCAATGGTCATTAATCCGGCCTCGATTTGCAGGCCTCCATACCCCACAAGCATGCCCAAAGCGATCGCCGCGATGACTTGCACCGTTGGAAGGAACAGCGCGGAAAGCCAGGCTGCCCGATACGAAGCCCGATACATCATGGTGGTCAGGCTTTGAAATTCGCGCGTGTTGGAATCCTCCCTCCCCAGCGCCTTGACCACGCGCACACCCTGAAAGTTCTCGTTGAACGCGCCGGTGATCTTGCTGTTGGTCCGCCGTGAAACACGGAATTCCGCCAGGATGCGCTTTCGAAATTCGATCGCGATCACGACCATCACGGGGATGATCGTCAGCACGATCAACGCAAGCCGCCAGTTGATGATCGCCATGAACACTGTGGAAGAAATGATGTTCATCAACGCCCAGGTAGTGTCCACGATACCCCAGGTCAGCAGATCGGAGACTCTTCCAGTGTCCGAGGTTACGCGTGCGATCAGGCGGCCGACCGCGTTCTGTGCGTAGTAGGAAAGGGACAGGTCCTGCAGATGATTGAACAGCAATTTTCGCAGATCGTATTGAATGCGCTCGCCCAGGACGCCGGCCAGGTATATGAAAGTGAACACCGCGCCGGCCTGGAACAGGATGAAGGTTCCATAGATGGCGGCAATCTCAAACACGCGCTCCCTGTCCTGCAGGGCGATTCCCTGATCGATGATCTGCTTGTTCAGGTAGGTGAAGTAGGCATCCAATCCAGAGACAAGGGCAATGGTTACAAAGAACCCGAACACCCATATGCTGTGCGGCTTGAGCAAGCCCATAATGCGCCGAAGGACGGGTGCGGTCAGTTGGGAGGTGTACTCTTCCTCTTCCAGTTCGATAAGTTCATCAGACATGCTTGAAACTCCACAGATCGCTAGTCGACGCGCGCGATCTCGCGTTGCAGCTCTTCGTCGATGCGGGTTTGTATGTCATAGATGCGGCGATACATCCCCAGATCATCCTGGATCAAGTCGGCGTGCGTTCCCATTTGCACCACGCGACCCTTATCCAGCACAAGGATGGTATCCGCGCCCATGACCGATTGAATTCTATGTGCGATGATGAAGGTCGTACGATCCTTCATCAATTCCGTCAATGCCTCCCGGATCTCAGCCTCCGTCTCGGTATCCACTGAAGAGGTGGAATCATCCAGGATCAGGATACGCGGATCCTTCAATAATGTGCGCGCAATCGCCACCCGCTGCTTCTGACCGCCGGATAGCGTCACACCCTTCTCGCCGACGAGCGTGAGGTATCCATCCGGGAAGGATGCGATCACCTCATGCACAGCTGCGGCTATCGCCGCCCGTTCCACTTCCTGCTGCGAAACTTCGCGACCGACGCCATAGGTGATGTTCTCGCGAATCGAGCGGCTGAACAGAAACGGCTCCTGTTCCACAATGCCGATCTGGCTGCGCAGGTAGGCGCGTGAATACTCCTTCAACTCCAGGCCATCCAGCAGGATGCTCCCGGAGGTGTACTCGTGGAACCTCGGCAGCAGGTTGACCAGCGAAGTCTTCCCGGAACCCGTGGAACCAAGCAGTGCGATGGCCTGGCCCGGACGCGCGTGGAAGGTGACATTTTGCAGCACCTCCGTCTTTCCATCCGAATAGATAAAGGAGACATTGTCGAACTTCAAATCGCCTCGCAGGGGACCCTGGGGATGATGCCGGCCATCGTGCAAAGGCTCACGCTGTTGCCGCACCACATCCATCAGGCGCCCATAGGACACCATGCCGGTGGAGGTCGAGACGATGATCCTGCCAAGGTTTCGGATCGGCCAGATCAGCCAGACCACCAGGCCTACATAGGCCAGGTACGTCCCGGGCGTGATCTCACTTGCGATGGCCATCAACGCTCCATAGACAAACCCGAAGAGCATCTGAAAACCGAGCACGATGTCTGAGAGCGGCCAGAACATGGAATGCATGAAGAGCAGGAGCTTGCCCTTGAGAAACTTGCCCCAGTTGTCCTTCTCGAACTTGTCCTTTTCGTAATCCTGGCGTGCAAAAGCTTTCACCACGCGCACGCCGGTCAGGTTTTCCTGCAAGGTCGTGGAGAGTACCGCCTCCTGCGCTTGATAAGCCTCGTACGCCTTGGTGACCTTCTTGAAGAACCACAGCGAAACCAGCAGGATCAAGGGGATGACCACCACGGAGACGAGCGCCAGCTCGACGTTCAGGTTGAGGATGGCAGTGAAGTTGATCACGAACAGGAGCACGATCCTTCCCACGCCGATCGCCTGCTCGCTGAAGAATCGACGCAGGGCGTCCACGTCTGAGGTGACGCGTTCGATCAAGTCGCCGGTGGGCGTGGTGGCATGGTAGGAAAAACTCAGCCGCTGGATGTGATCGAAGAGAAAATCGCGCAGGCGGCGCGTGATCCCTTCGGCGGTGAAGGCGGCCAATCGTCCAGAGAGAAACGAGAAGCACCCTTCCACCACTGCCAGGCCGACAAACCCGAGCGCGATCCAGACGAATGTGGAAAATAGCGTCTCTCCGATGAATCGCCTCCGAGTCAGGACTTCGTCCGCAAAGAAGCGCAGGAGGAGATATGTGCCGGTCTTGGCCAGCGCCGAAAACGCAAGCGAAACCGTGGCAACGACGTACGGCACGCGGTAGTCCACCATCATCTTCCATAGACCCTTGAGGCGGTTGGCATCCAGGGAATGACGGAAATCGAAGGTGATGGAGGGTTCGTAAATTGTTTGCAATGTGGTCATCGAACGATCTCCAATAAATGGTGAAAAAAAAGGCTGTGGCACGTGCGCCACAGCCCGATTTTGAGGACAGAAAAAGACCTAGGAACAGTCAACAGGCGCACTCCGAAAAGGCAAATCATCGCCGACAAAGGCAGGGATCATCAAAACTGCGGGATTCATAAAGAGTGCGCTCCTTTCTTATGGATTATTGCGGCAATAATTTCTTGCGGCAACGGATTGCAGTGTATCACGGTGGGGGAGGGGTGTCAAGAAATGACCCAACGAGTCCTCAGACCGCGCGCGCCAGATTGTTGATCCACTTGCGCGAGCGCCAGCGACCGACTCCGAGAACCCACTTGACAATCTCTTCGCTCATGGCGCACAGGTACACCAGATGCACGGGGAAATGAAAATGGAATGCGCCCACCGCAGCCAGGGGAACGCCGATGATCCAGATGATCATCCCATCCAGGAACATCGAGAAGCGCGTGTCCCCGCCGGCTCGCAAAATCCCGACCACCACGGTCATGTTATTGATGCGCATCCATAGGAATACAACCACAATCGTAACCAGATTCGCTGCATTACGGATCACTTCTGGCGAGACCTGATAAAGGGAAAGGATTCGGAATATCAACGATTGCAGGATCACTCCGAAGAGGAGTCCGCCCAGAATGCCCAGGCCGAGGGAGCGCCCGGCAAATTGTTGCGCCCGATCCTCCTCACCGGCGCCGATGCGGTTTCCAACGTTCACCGAAGTGGCGTGGCTGATTGCGATGAACAAGGTGAACGCCACCTGTTCGATCGAGGCGACGATGTTGATGGCCGCGAAGGCTTCTGTTCCCAGCCGGCCGTAGATCACATTGTAGGTGGTGATCCCCAGCGACCAGAGCAATTCATTTATTATGACCGGCATAAGTGGCTTGAATACCCGCTTGATAAAACTCAGGTCGAAATCGAACAACTCCCTCAGTGGAGCCGCCACCGGCGAACCGGAGCGGTAAGCGACGATCAATAATCCGGAACACTCAAGAGCCCGCGCGATCACGGCGGAGACCGCTGCGCCGATGACGCCCAGTTCAGGGAGACCAAACTGGCCGAAGATCAGTGCGTAGGCTAGGAAAGTGCTGAACAGCAGCGCGCTTACGCTCACTGCGGTGGGAAGCCTGACATTTCCCGTTGACCTCATGACCATGCCGAAGCTGGTCGTTATGCCAAGGAACAGGAAAGTCCATGCGAAGGTGCGGATGTACTCCGACCCGAGAGCGATGACGGCTTCGTCGCGGGAATAGATGCGCAGAATGGCTTGCGGGAGGAACTGCGAAAGGAGCAGGAAGATCACGCTAACGGTCATCGCCAGGATGAGACATAGGCCGAGCACGCGGCGAAGATTGGGAATATCCCTGCTTCCCCAGAACTGCGCCGTGAACATGGCCGCGCCGCTGACGATCCCGAAGTGGACCAGATTTACGAGGAAAGCCACCTGACCGGCAAGTCCCACGGCGGCAATAGCCGTTTCGCCTTTCTGACCGACGAACACCACTCCCAGCATGTTCAGGGCGGCAAAGGACAACTGCTGCAAGGCGATCGGCCACGCGATCCGAAAGATGGCAGCAAAATATTCCCGATCGTCCAAGACAGCCTTGATTTTTTCGATCATTCAATCTCCTGGCGGGCGATTATATAATACCCGCGGTATAGCAGTAAGACCCGCTCAAGGATGTCCGTCCAATTTCCAGGGTTCGGCGCATGTCTAAAGGATTTACCACCGTTACGCAGAGCGGGCTGAGAGAAACAAGGTGGTATTTCACACTTAAGGAGAGCTCTGAGGTGAAATGACGCCGATCCACCTTGTCCACCATTTATCAATGACATTACAGCGTGCTGCTTTACTATCTAAACTGGAGTCCCAATTTCCTACCTTGTATTGGACTCATCCCGTTCAGAGATTTATGCAAGAAGCAGTAGGAGCAATCATGAACCGAACATTGATCGTACTCGCATTGGTTTTAGGCGCATGTTCCCCGAGTAGAGCCCAAACAAGTTACCCTGCCATGACTGCTACAAATTACATTCCACAAAACCCATCCTCTGTTGAAACGCCGACAACCGGCCCGGAAACGTTTCCGCAGGCGGCCGATCCATTCGCCAAATTGGGTGAGCCGCTGTGCACCGGCTTGACGCCGGAGAACGCGGAGGGTCCCTATTACAAGGCAGGATCTCCCGAAAGGAATTCCCTCCTGGGCGAGGGACTGGTTGGCGATCGAATGATCCTGATCGGGTACGTCCTGGATTCGGATTGCACTCCAATCCCAAAAGCCTGGCTGGATTTCTGGCAAGCGGACTCCAACGGAAATTATGACAACAGCGGTTTCATCCTGCGAGGGCACCAGTACACCGATGAACAGGGTCGTTACCTTCTGGAGACGGTCCTACCCGGCTTGTATGCCTCACGCCCGATACAGCACATCCATGTGAAAGTCCAGGCGCCGGGCGGGGGAATCCTGACCACGCAGTTGTACTTTCCGGATCAGGCGGTGCAGGGATTGACCGTGCAAGTGGAATCGATGGAAAAATACCAACTGGTGATCTTCAACTTCGTGCTTGACCAATGAGAATTTGCCCGAGCTTATAATTCAACCATGACCATCAAGGGTTTTCGGATCAAGGGATCAGGGATTCCATCATTAATCGACTCCGCCGAATCATTGGATGAATGGACCCGCGGACTGCCGCAGGGTTTCTATACGACCTTCATCACGAACTCGGGCGGGACGAAGGTGCTGGGTTTGAAAAGCCATCTGGACCGATTGTATGTGCCGGCAGTTAGAACCGGCATCCGTCCCTCGATCGATCGTGAAAATCTGTGCACATTCATCGCCAGAATCGTCGTAGACAACCTGCCCTACGAATCCCGGGTTCGATTAATCCTAGGCAGGGTTAGCGGAGAGGTCTTTATCGGGATCCAACCGTTCCATGCGTTGAACGATTCGGTTTATTCAAATGGCGTTCACGTCCACACGACCGAGATGGCACGGCAGGACCCGCGCCTTAAAGAGACCACCTTCATTGCGGAGAGCGCGGCGCAGAGGAAGTTGTTGAACAGTGAAGTATTCGAGATCCTGATGACAAGAAACGGAGGGATCCTCGAAGGCTTGACGTCAAATTTTTATGCAATTAAAGGGAGACTTTTGATCACCGCCCGGCGCGGCGTGCTGCTTGGGGTGACGCGCATGGCGGTCCTCCGACTTGCAAGAGGGCAGGGGATGTCCATTGCCTCTCGCTCGCCGAGGTTGAACGAGCCATTCGACGAGGCATTTCTCACCTCAAGTTCTCGCGGGATCGTACCGATCGTGTCCATTGATGACCACCCGGTGGGGGAGGGCAGGGTGGGGGCGTGGACGAAGCGACTCTCGAAGGCCTATCAGTTCTATGTCGAGGAAAGAAGCGAAAGACTTGCAGACGCCGAGTAAACGATGGAATCCCTTCTAATTGAACATTTCGTCGTACCGATCATTCAGGAATTCTTCCCGCTTTTCCTCCTGCTCGCTCATTGGAGTTGAATCCCTCCCGGGTTTCATGGTATTCGTTAAGTTCTCGATCATCCTGCCTCTGATTGAATATCTCATCATACGCCGCATCGGTTTCTCCGCCAAAGTGGGCGTAGCGATTGGTGGTGGAGATGCTTTCATGCCGCGCAAGAATTTGTGAGAGCTTCAAATCCTTTTTTGCCAGATAGGTCATGGTGACGAAGTAGTGTCTGAAATCATGAATACGAACCTGGCGTCTATCGATGCCAGCTTCCGTCATGCGGTCTTTGATCGCCTTCCACATTCCTCCGGCTGTGATCGGTCGGACCTTCTTGCTGGCGCGGATATCATGGCGGGCAAAAAGCGGTTGCGAGGCAAGGGGGATGCGGGAGTTGGGGTCAACAGTGGACCTTGCGTGTAGGTAACCCTTCAGCGCCTGAATGGATCGGTTCGAGAAACGCACAACGGCCTGTTTATCTCCTTTCCCAACGATGACAGCCCGGCCTTCCAGCCAGTCGATATCGCCGCGCTTGAGCGAGCAGGCTTCGGAAATCCTCAAACCGGTGTCGGCAAGTGTCAGGATGAATGCGCGGTCACGCAGGCTGGGCAGGTCGCCACTCAAAGCGTCACAATGACGGATGACTTGCTCCAGGGCCTCTCGGTTGAAATTCACGATGCGTTTGCCGGCCTTGCGGGTGAAATGCGTCGTGGCATCCTTCAATTCCGCCCAATTTCCAGATTTGTTGAAGGCATAGAATTTCAGGACGGCTGTCGAATAAACCTTCTGTGTGGAGGGGGATTTACGCTTCAGGGAGGTGAGGAACTTGACATAGTTTTCCACGTTCAACTCAGCCTGCTCACCGACGACCTTAAGAAATTGTTCAAGGGCATTTCGGTAGGTGAAGATCGTCCTGGGAGAGCGGCCGAAGGAGGCCAGGAAATCATCGATTTTCGTTTTCATATCATTCCATGTAATAGGAATTATATCGAATAATATGTGAAATTGTCAATACTGCAAAACACTGCTACGCGCAGACCTCCCCCTCAGGCGATGGGAGCCTGGGAACCCAGGCAACAAATGAATTCTCCGATGCATAAGTAAGCCGATGTTCTCCGCGCCAAAAATCGACCGGAGGCACCTCCCGGGCTTTCCTCCCCCACCCCAACCCGGCGCATCGTCTGATGCCTCTTCTCCTCTTGCAGAAGGTTTGCAGAGCGAATATTCCATACAACTGCATCCGAGTATCGAAGCACCGGCCATGATATAATTCACTTTACAATATCCGTTCGATCAAGGAGATGTAAGAAATGGAAAGGTTGACCACGATCTCATCCAAATATCAAATCGTCATCCCACGTGAGGTCCGGGAAAAGTTCAATTTAAAACCCGGGCAAAAGTTGATGTTCATTCCCTATCGGAACACAATCCGGCTTGTCATTGTGCCGCCCGTCAAAGACGCCCTGGGAATTTTCAAAGGAATCAATACCGACAATCTTCGTGAAGAAGTTGATGAGGGACGATAATGAACGTTGTGGATTCTTCGGGCTGGATCGAGTATTTCACACGCGGAGAAAACGCGCATTTTTTCATTCCACCCGTTCGGGATTTGGACAACCTGCTTGTGCCCGCAATCTGCATTTACGAGGTTTTCAAACGCCTGCTCGAGGAGCGGGATGAAGATGCCGCTCTGCTGTCGGTTGGATTGAT
>VGNF01000091.1 GCA_016866195.1 Chloroflexota bacterium
GCGGCAAAAGCGCCGGCTCGAAGTTCGAAATCGTTGATACGAAGGACGGCATGACGGAAGCATGCAAGGGAGCGGATGTCATCTATGCCAAGTCGTGGGGGCCGCTGCTGACGACGAATGACAAGGCGGAGGGCAAGAAAATTCAGGATAGTTACAAGACCTGGATCATGGACGAGGCAAAATTGAAGGTGGCCAACAAGGAAGCGATCTACATGCATCCTTTGCCGGCGGATCGCGATATTGAAGTCACCAGCCAGGTCTTGGATGGTCCGCAATCCGTGGTGTTCGATGAGGCAGAGAATCGGCTGCATGCGCAAAAGGCTGTGATGGCCCTTACCATGCAATAGAGGTGAACATGGCAGACAAGAAACTTGCGGTTATCGCGATCGGCGGCAATTCGCTGATCAAGGACGAGAACCATAAAACGGTCGAAGATCAATATGAGGCTGCGCGGGAGACCACCTTCCACATCGCTGACATGATCGAAGCCGGTTGGGACGTGGCGATCGGTCATGGGAACGGCCCGCAGGTCGGGTTTATCCTGCGCCGCTCAGAGATCGCCGCGAAGACAGAGGGGATGCACGAAGTCCCCCTGGATGTGTGCGGCGCCGATTCGCAGGGCGCAATCGGGTATGCCTTGCAGCAAACCCTGCAGAATGAGCTTCATCGTCGGGGAATAAAGAAATCGGTAGTGACTGTTGTAACGCAAGTACTGGTGGACAAGAACGACGCCGCATTCAAGAATCCTTCCAAGCCGATCGGCTCCTTCATGGATCAAAATGAAGCCAGGCGGCGCGAAAAGGATTTGAACTGGAACGTCGTCGAGGATGCAGGCCGAGGCTGGAGGCGGGTCGTAGCGTCACCGCTGCCGAAGGAAGTGGTTGAACTGGAGGCGGTCCAGACGTTGATCGATGCAGGCACGGTTGTCATCACCGTTGGAGGCGGCGGGATTCCCGTGATCGACAAGGGGGACCACGACTATCAAGGAGTAGCTGCCGTAATCGACAAGGATTTTGCCTCGAGCCTGCTTGCGCGACTGATCAAGGCGGACCTGTTCTTGATTTCCACCGCGGTGGAAAAGGTGGCCATTCATTTCGGCAAGCCGGAGCAGAAATGGCTCGATAAAATGACCCTGGCAGAGGCCAAGGGCTACCTTGCAGAAGGGGTCCATTTTGCCAAGGGATCCATGGCGCCAAAGATCCAGGCGATCATCTGGTTCCTCGAAAACGGCGGGAAACAGGCGTTAATCACCAATCCGGAGAACATCGGGCGTGCCCTTAAAGGAGAAACCGGCACCTGGATTGTCCCATAACACGTGCGATCGGGGGCGGATGAAATCCGCCCCCTGCCATTTATGAAGCGTATTCATCCTGTCCTGACCTTGCTCATCGTGGCCGTACTGGCTTACGGGCTGCTGATCCCGCAGCTTGGTTTCTATTGGGATGACCTGCCGATGTCTTGGATTCGGTACCAGCTTGGTGCGGAAGCGATGACGCGCTACTTTTCCACCAATCGCCCGGTATGGGCGCTGTTGTATCAGGTTACGACGAGTATCCTTCCACAGGTCCCGATTTACTGGCAGGTGTTTGCGCTTTTCTGGCGATGGATGGGCGCGGTAACCTTGTGGGCTCTTGCTTCCCGCCTACTTCCCTTAAGACCAAAATTTGCTCTTGTTCTAAGCGTGGCGTTCATGCTGTACCCGGGCTTCAATCAACAGTGGGGGAGCTATTTGTACAGCCACTTCTTCATCGTACTGTTTTTCTTTTTATTCTCGCTATATTTGATGCTCCTCGGAAGGACCATCCCTGCGCTGATCTTTTCCGCGCTTAATTTATGGATGATGGAGTATTTTTTCATCCTCGAATTGGCGCGCCCATTGATGCTCTGGATCTACCGTGCGAAAGCGGCCGGATCTGTTCGAACCAGGGTGATGGATATTCTGCGGGAATGGACTCCCTACCTGGTCGTCTTCGTGCTGGCGGTTCTATCGCGACTTTTCATTTTTAATAACCAGGTGTACGGTTTCAGTTTGCGCGAATCCTTTTCGGACACACCGGTGGAAACCACCACCTCGGTCCTCGAAAACGTGATTTCCAGTCTTTGGACGGTCACCCTCTCAGCCTGGGGATTGATCTTCAAAGGTCCAAATCCCAATCTGGATGGGATTCGGACCTTATTGATCTATGCAGTTGTAGTGCTGACGACCGCAGCACTGGTTTTTGTCAATCTGAGGAAGATGTCCAATGGTTCGAATGAGCCGCGTAAAGAAATTTCGCAGATTCTACTTCTGGGTGTTGTGCTTCTCGTTTTAGGAGGTCCGCCATTCTGGTTGACCAATGTCCCGGTTACATTGGGTTTTCCGGCAAATCGCGCCACGCTGGCTTTCATGCTTGGCGCGAGCTTCCTGTTTGCAGGAATTCTGGAATATCTTCCTCGAAAATTCACGATCGCCTTGTCCGCCGCCCTCTTGGCATTGGCCGCAGGCCGTCAGTTTCTGTGGGCGAATGAATTCCGCCGCGACTGGACCTCGCACCGCAACCTTTTTTGGCAGATGACCTGGCGTGCACCCGCTCTCGAGAAGAATACGCTGGTATTGATGAATGAAGAACTTTCGTTTTACGCGGACAATTCTCTTGGTGCTGCCTTGAACTGGATTTACTCTCCGGAGGGTCATGACGATCAGATCGACTATGCATTGTTCTACCCTACGAACCGCCTGGGCGCCTCACTGCCGGAACTGGAACCAGGGTCGCCAGTGCACTACGATTTTCTCGCAGGCGAATTCAAAGGAAGTACCTCTCAGGCCGTCGTGTTTTATTATGATCCGCCAGGTTGTCTGCGCCTGCTGGACCCAAAGATCGACCCGGTCAACCGTTTGATCCCCCAAGATACATACCTTCGTGAGGCTGCCAGACTTTCCGCCATTTCCCAAATCACGCCAGAAAAGGTGGCGAGAATGCCGGCCGTCTACGGACCGGAGCCGGTTCATGGCTGGTGTTACCATTTCCAAAAAGCCGATCTTGCGCGCCAGAGGCGGGATTGGGAGGAGGTGGCCGGGCTGGGGAATATCGCTTTTGATTTGGACGATTATCCAAATGATCCGGTCGAACGGTTCGTTTTCATCGAAGGGTATGCCCACATCGGTGATTGGGAAAAAGCGGTAGAATTATCATTGAGTTCCTACAAGGTCTCAAAGAATTACACAGGTCCGCTTCTTTGCGCGTTGTGGGATCGCATTGAAAAAGAAACCCCGCATTCACCGGAGCAAAATTTTGCTCTTGTGCAAATGCGTGATGGTTTGGGATGTGCCCCTTAGAGGTTTAGGTGTGACTTTCTCTCCAAAAAACAATTGGTTCTGGTACAATTGTTTAGACAACTTGAAAGGAGGTGGTCCCTGCAAATCATCCCTGCGAGTTTTGTTGTCGAAAAACCAAATTTCATAAGGAGAAGAAAAGAATGCGTAAAAATTTTGCTCGTCTTGCCATGTTTGCCATGGCGTTCATGCTCGTCCTTTCGGCTTGTGGTGGCGCTCCCACCACAGCCCCCGCGGCTGAAGAACCCGCCGCAGAAGCGCCTGCCGCGGAACAGCCGTCGCAGGAGGAAACCCTTAAAGCCTGCTTCATTTACGTTGGCCCCATCGGCGATATCGGCTGGACCAATGCCCATGATGTCGGACGCCGCTACGTGGACGACAAGTATGACTGGCTGGAGACTGCCTATGCCGAGTCCGTGCCGGAGGCTGATTCCGAGCGTTTCATCGACCGCTTCGTGGTGGAAGAGAAATGCCATGTCGTCTTCACGACATCCTTTGGTTTCATGGATGCCACCCTGGCCGCCGCACAGAAATATCCCGATAACTATTTCTTCCATGTTTCGGGCTACAAGCGCGCTCCCAACATGGGCACCGTGATGGCTGATTTCTACCAACTGTATTACCTTAACGGCCTGATGGCTGGCGCGTTGACCAAATCTGGCAAGGTGGGCTACGTTGCTGCGCATCCGATTCCTGAATTGGTGCGACACATCGATGCCTTTGCCCTCGGCGTGCGCGAAGCCAATCCCGAAGCCACTGTTGAGGTGAACTGGATCTTCGCCTGGTACGACCCCGCCAAAGCCCGCGAAGCCGCCGAAGCCCTGATTGCCAACGGCGTGGATGTGCTGGCCTTCACCGAAGACACTGCCACGGTTGTCCAGGTTGCCGAAGAATATACAGCCAAGGGACAGCCCGTCTACTCATTCGGACATTACAGCCCAATGGCGCAGTTTGGCCCCAACTCGCTTGTCAGCGGTCAACTGGTTGACTGGGGCATCCTGTATGAAGACATCCTGACCAAGATTCACCTCGGCGTCTACACCACCAAGAATCTGGAAACGGTGGACTACTGGGGCCTCTTGAGCGGCGGCATGAACCTGGGCGCGCCTGTCTCGGTGCATTTGGGCGGCGATTTCGACACACCCATCAACCCGGCTTTTGAAAGCCAGCTCAAGGCGGTCAAGATCAACGACCCGATCCTGGGCGAGATCAGCATCTATGACCTGATCTTCAAGCGCATCGAGCAGATGAAGGACCCGGCTGTGCTGTTCGACCCCTTCACCGGACCGATCAATGATCAGAGCGGCGCGCTGAAGATTCAACCCGGACAGCGCCTAACAGTCTTTGAATTGAACACGATCGACTGGTTCGTCGAAGGCGTTATTGGCAAGGCCAAGCCGTAAGCCAGCCGCGTAAGCGTTCGTTTTGGGTGGGAGGCAGAATTGCCCCCACCCAATTTATATCATTTGATTGGAGGCAGGAATGACATCTGCTTTGCCCGAGTCCCAGGCAACCGTCATATTGCGCGGCATCGTCAAGCGTTTTCCCGGCGTCACCGCCAACAACGGCGCCAACCTGGAAGTTCGAAAGGGTGAAATCCACGCCCTGCTTGGCGAAAATGGGGCGGGAAAAACCTCCCTGATGAACGTTTTATACGGAATCTACCATCCAGACGAAGGCGAAATCTGGGTGAACGGCCAAAAGGTCACAATTCATTCACCGCAAGACGCCATCCGGCTGGGGATTGGCATGATTCACCAGCAATACCGGTTGGTGCAAACCCACAGCGTAACCGAAAATGTCGTCCTCGGGCTGAAAGAGTATTTTTTCTTTCCTGAAAAAGCCGCCCGCGCTCACATTCTCGAACTGGCGGAAAAATACGGGATGAAGATGGATCCCGACGCCCGCATCTGGCAGCTCTCGGCTGGCGAACAGCAGCGCGTCGAAATTCTCAAGGCGCTTTATCGCGGCGTCAAGATCCTGATTATGGATGAACCAACCGCCATGCTGACGCCGGGCGAAGCAATGGAACTCCTGCACATCCTGCGACGCATGACTGCCGAAGGGCTGACGGTTATTTTCATCACCCACAAACTGGAAGAAGTGGTAGAGGTTAGCAACCGCGTGACCGTCATGCGCCAGGGCAAATCCATCACCACTCTCGAAACCACAAAAACAACCCAGTCTGAACTGGCCCAGTTGATGGTCGGGCGCGATGTCTTGTTCCACCTGGACAAGAAAGCGGTCGAGGCCGGTGCAGATGTTCTCAAAGTTGAGAGGCTAAACGTTATGAACGACAAAGGTCTCCCGGCGGTCGTGGACCTGTCGCTGGATGTTCGCGCCGGGGAAATCTTCGGGATTGCGGGCGTTTCGGGCAACGGACAGCGTGAACTGGTTGAAGCCGTCACCGGCCTGCGGCCCATCTCCGGCGGACGAATCATAGTCAACGGCCAAGACATCACCCAGTCCCCGCCGCGCGCCCGCATCAAGAGCGGCATCGGCTTCGTGCCGGGCGAACGCTGGATGGCGCTCATCCCCGGCATGAGCGTGGCCGACAACATGATTCTGAAAAACTATGCCCGCCCGCCTATCGGGAACGGGCCTCTCCTCGATCGGGAGGCGGTCGCCGCCCACACAGAATCGCTCATCAAAGAGTACGCCATCTCCACCCCCGACCGCCATACGCCCATCAAGCGGCTTTCGGGCGGGAACATTCAGCGTGCCCTGCTGGCGCGCGAGATTTCAGAGAAGCCTTCCCTGCTCATCGTCGCCCAGCCCACCAGCGGGCTGGACGTGGGCGCCACCGAGACCATCTGGAATTTGTTGCTGGAGGAACGCGCGCGCGGCGCGGCGGTCCTGCTCATTTCGGATGACCTGAAAGAGGCTCTTGCATTGAGCGACCGCTTGGCGGTTATCTTCGAGGGCCAGATTATGGGCCAATTCGCAGCCCGCGAAGCCAACCTGGAGCATATCGGCTTGATGATGGCCGGCGCCCTGCGCCCCGGCCTGGCCGCCGCCAAAGACAATTCCACTGCTGGAGAATCGGCATGAAACTCCCCCGCATCCGCTTTGAAAAAAGACTGACCTCCCCACGCTGGCTGCCGGTGGCTTCATTGGCAGGGGGACTGGCGCTTGCCATGCTGACCATCGCCATCATTTTTGCCGTGCTTGGCGTCAACCCGCTGGTAGCCTTCCAGCGCATCTTCCAGGGTGGTTTCGGCAGCGCGTATGGCTTGCAAGAAACCATCACCAAGACCATCCCGCTCATCCTGGCCGGGGTCGGGCTGACATTGGCATTCAAAGGGCGCATGTACAACATCGGTGCGGAAGGACAATTGCTGATTGGCGCGATTTTTGCCACCGGTATCGCGCGCGCATTCCCCGATTGGCCCTCCTTTCTCCTGATTCCAGCCCTGTTCATCGTCGGATTCCTGGGCGGAGCGCTGTGGGCGGCCATCCCCGCCGTGCTGAAAACGCGCTTCCGGGTGGATGAAGTATTAACCAGCCTGATGTTGGTCTATGTTGCCAACGAAGCCGTCAAATTCCTGGTTTACGGCCCCTGGCGCGGCTCGGACACGCGCGGCTTCCCGATTACGGACGAATTCTCCGCCGCCGCGCAAATCCCAAGCATCAAAAGCACACGCATTCACTACCCGACCCTGATTGTCGCCATCCTGCTGGCCATCCTGGTTTACCTGCTGCTGACCCGCACCAAACTGGGCTATGAAATCCGCGTGACGGGTGAAAATCCCGACGCCTCGCGTTACGCGGGCATGGATTACCAGAAAATCGCCCTGCTGGTGATGATTATCAGCGGCGGCCTGGCCGGCCTGGCCGGGATGGGCGAAGTGGCCGGGATCCACTTCCGGTTACGCCCGCCCGAGGCGATTTCACCCGGCTACGGTTTCACCGCCATCATCGTCGCTTGGCTGGCGCGGCTCAATCCGCTGGCTGCCATCCTGACCTCCTTCCTGCTTGGCGGCTTGCTGGTCGGCGGCGACGCCATCCAGATTGCGTTGAACCTGCCCGCTGCCACCGTGCAAATTTTCAACGGCGTGATATTGCTCTTCGTCATCGCTTCCGAACTCTTTAATCAGTACAAACTTCGCCTGGAGGTGTGAGATGTTGGAATTTATCCTTGCCGCTGTGCGGGCCGCCATTCCAGCCGGAACACCGCTGCTCTACGGAACCCTGGGCGAAGTGTATGCCGAGCGCTCCGGCGTGCTTAATCTCGGCGTGGAGGGGATGATGATTATGGGCGCGGTCTCCGGGTTTGCGGTCGCGCAAACGACCGGCAGCGCCGGGCTGGGCATCCTGGCGGCGGCAATCGTCGGCGGACTGCTGGCGCTCATCCACGCCTTTGCCAGCATCACCCTGCGCGTCAACCAGGTGGTCTCCGGCCTGGCGCTGACCATGCTGGGGCTGGGTATCAGCGGCATGATCGGCAAAAAATTCGTCGGACAGCCGCTCGCCGCCCGCCTGCAGCCCATCCACATCCCCGGCTTAAGTGACCTGCCCATCCTGGGCGAACTGTTATTCAAGTTCGACATCATGGTCTACCTGGGAATCCTGCTCGTGCCGGCACTGTGGTTCGTGTTGTATAAAACCCGCATTGGCGTCACCCTGCGCTCAGTGGGAGAAAACCCCTCCGCCGCCGACGCGCTCGGAGTCAATGTGGCCTTCGTGCGCTACGCGGCGGTCGCCTTTGGCGGCATGATGGCCGGCATCGGCGGGGCGTACCTGTCCATTTCCTACGCCCCCGCCTGGATCGAAGGCATGACTGCCGGGGCCGGCTGGATTGTGGTGGCCCTGACCATCTTCGCCATCTGGGACCCGCGCCGCGCCCTGCTGGGGGCCTACCTGTTCGGCGGTGTGCGCGTTTTGCAATTCCGCCTGCAACCGCTGGGAGTTTCGCCCAACCTGCTCAACATGCTGCCCTTCATTCTCACCATCCTGGTCCTTTGGCTGAGTTCGGGCCAGGCCGCCAAACGGCGCATCGGCGCGCCCGCCGCGTTGATGACGGCATATTCGCGCGAAGAACGATGAATGAATGACCCTATGGCAAATCCACATCCGCCCGTAAAACTGGATTGAGGCATTGGACGCTCTCTCCCGTGCGTCTCGTCCCCTCTCGATCATCGCCGGCCACACCGACCTCCTCCTTGACCTCAAGCGGGGATTCTTCCCCGGATGATCCCATGCGCCTTCACCATCATCGTGCTGGTCATCGGCTCGCGTGAGGCCATTCGCAAACGCCTCGGCGCGCCCGCCGCGCTTGGCACGCCATACATCCGAGGCGAACGCGGACTTTAACTCTTCAAACACAAAGGTCACAAAGGCCACGAAGGAAAAGCCGCGTTCGTTCTCCTTGGTGAACTTTGTGCCCTTCGTGTTTAATTTTTTCTTTACCGATGACTCTCTGGCAAAATTATCTTCGTCCCAAAACCGTCGCCGAAGCGGTTGACGCGCTCGTTCACGCACCCGGACCCGCGCTCCCCATCGCGGGCGGGACCGACCTTTTGCTCGACTTGAAACAAGGCCGCCATGCCCCCGTCCACACATTAATTGATTTGACTTTCATCCCGGAGATGACTCTCCTCGAATTGAGAGGGGATGAACTCTTCATCGGAGCCGCCGTCCCGGTCAACCGCATCGCGCTCGACCCGCTCACTGGCCGCCACGCCCAGGCATTGGCCGAAGCCTGTAATTTGATTGCCGGCCCGCAGGTCCGCAACACAGCCACACTCGGCGGCAACGTGGCCCATGCGCTCCCTGCCGCCGACGGGACGATTGCCCTGACCGCCCTTGAGGCGCAGGCGGAAGTCGCCGGCGTTTCTGGGACGCGCCGTATGCCATTTACATCCCTGTTCCTTGGCCCGGGCAAATCCGCGCTCGATAAAAGCGCGGAACTCATCGTTGGTTTTTATCTCCCCAAAACCGGAAAAGGACAGGCCTCCTGCTTCAAACGTATCATGCGTCCGCAGGGCGTTGCACTTCCCATCCTGAATTGCGCAGTCTGGCTTGAGCGTGAAAAGGATATTGTAAAGGATGTCCACATCGCCGTTGGCCCGGGCGGCGCGACCCCCTTCCGTGCCACCGAAGCAGAAAATACTTTGCACGGACAATCCTTCAACAGCGAAACCCTTACCCGCACACTCGAATCCCTGCTCGGCCAGGCTCAATTCCGCACCAGCGCCCGCCGTGCCAGCGCGGATTACCGCAGGCACATTGTTGGTGGATTATTTATGAACGTAATAGAAACCGCGTGGAAGCGCGCAGAATAGGATTAATGGTATGTCAAACATAAACCTATCGATTAATGGCAGGGAATATTCGCTTGAACCCATCCCGGGCGAAACTCTCTCGGCATTGCTACGCGAGCGACTGCGCCTTACAGGCACAAAAATCGGTTGCGAAGAAGCCGAATGCGGTGCGTGTACCGTGCTTGTGGACGGCGAGCCGATCATGTCCTGCGTCTATCCTGCCGAGCGTGCGGATGGGAAGACAGTCATCACCATCGAAGGACTTGCCCAGCGCGTCCACAACGAAATGAAACTTCATCCTCTTCAGGAAGCCTTCGTCGAGCATGGCGCGGTGCAATGCGGATTCTGCATCCCCGGCCAGATCATGACCGCCTACGCGTTGCTCAAGCGCAACCCGAATCCCAACAGTGACGATATCCGTTTCGCATTGAAAGATACTCTCTGCCGCTGCGCGGGTTATCCTTCCATTGAGAATGCCATCCTTGCTGCAGCTGAAGCCTTGAGATCGGGTGGACCGATCAGGAAGCCGAACATCCCCGATTCGATCCACACGCACAAATCAGTCGGTCGGACCCATCTGCGGCCAGACGCTGTGGAGAAAGTCACCGGCGGGGCTGTCTTTACCGACGATCTGGTGTTCGATGGCATGTTATATGCCAAAGTCCGCCGCGCGATGATTCCACATGGCTTCTTGAAGAAGCTGGATATTTCCGGGGCAAAGACATTGCCAGGTGTCGTTGCTGTCTTAACCGCCGAAGACATCCCCGCTGAACACAACCATGGACTGGTCGTTTACGATTGGCCTGTGATGGTCGGTGTAGGGGAACGCGTCCGCTACGTGGGGGATGCGATCGCGATCATCGCGGCGGAAACGCAACAGATCGCCGAGCAGGCGTCGGCTTTGATCGAAGCGGAGTTCGACCTTCAGCCTGTCATCACAAATCCAGTACAGGCACGGCAGGATGGGGTTCCGCAAATCCATGAAAAGGGAAATTTGCTTAAGCACATCAAAGTCCGCAAAGGCGATATGGAGAAAGGCTTTGCTGATGCGGATGTGATCCTTGAACATACTTTTCATACCCCCACCACGGATCATGCCTTCATCGAACCCGAATGCAGCATCGGTGTGCCGCTGGCAGATGGCCGCATAGAAATTTATTGTGGTTCTCAAATTCCCTATCAGGATCGGGAACAGGTAGCGCGCGTGATGGGCTGGCCTGAGGAACGCGTGCGTGTCGTAGGGCAGTTGATGGGCGGCGGCTTCGGCGGCAAGGAAGATGTGATGGGACAGATTCACGTTGCCATGCTGGCGAACGTGGCTCAGCGCCCTGTGAAGTTGTTGTTTGATCGTCATGAAAGTTTGCTCGTACACCCCAAACGACATGCCACGCAGATCCGCGTCAAGATCGGCGCGCAGAAAAATGGCCGCCTCGTTGCCTGTGAATCAGAACTTTATGGAGATACAGGTGCGTACGCCTCGCTCGGCGAAAAGGTGATGACCCGCGCCACCACCCACTCTGCGGGTCCGTATGATATCGAACATGTGCGTGCCGATTGCTACGCCATGTACACCAACAATCCACCCGCGGGCGCGTTCCGTGGTTTTGGTGTGACGCAATCCGCGTTTGCGGTCGAGTCCATGATGGATATGCTCGCCGAAAAATTAAATCTCGACCCTGTCGAAGTGCGTCGGTTGAACGCGCTGCACGTGGGAAGCATCACCAACACGGGACAGGAATTACGCGAGTCGGTTGGCTTGGTGGAATGTATTGATAAAGTGGACGAGGAAATGCGGAAGCATAATCCGCATCCCTTCACCCCGAGGGTCGATCCCGCTGATCCAAACCTGGTGCGGGCTTGGGGTTTTGCCGCGGCGTACAAGAATACTGGACTGGGCGGCGGCGCGCCCGATATCTCGAATGCAGAAGTTGAGCTGTACGACAATGGAAATTTTGAAGTGCGCAGCTCCTCCGCTGAAATGGGGCAGGGACTTGTCACTGTTATGCGCCTGACCGTCGCAGAAGAAATGTCCGTCCCGCCTGAACAAGTGAAAGTTCTAGTGATGGACACAGACCTAACCCCGAATGGCGGTCCCACAACCGCTTCGCGACAAACATACGTCACCGGCAATGCCTCGCGTCACGCATCGATAACCTTGCGTAATGCAATCACCGCCGCGCTGGCCGAAAAATATGACGTACGGCCCGAACAGGTTCGTTTTGAAAACGGCATCGTCCATGCTGATGGACATTCCATGACGTATGCTGAAGTTGCCAAGGATATGAAGGCAATGGGACAACACCCGCGTGCGCTGTACGAATACGAAGCGCCCAGGACCCAACCTCTCGGCATGGGTGGCGACATGCACTTTGCCTTTTCCTATGGTGTACAAGCCGCCGAAGTGGAAGTCAATAATCTGACAGGCGAGGTGCGCGTTCTGAAAGTCATCTCAGCCAACGACGTGGGAATGGCGGTCAACCCGCTCGGTCTGCAGGGACAGGTCG
>VGNF01000092.1 GCA_016866195.1 Chloroflexota bacterium
AGAACCCGTGCTCCCCCGGTGAAAATAAACCGAGAATGGGTTCATCCGCCAGTACCACGGACACCGGATAAAAGCCTCCGCTCAACGCTTTTCCCAGGATCATCACATCCGGCCGAACGTCCTCGTGTTGCGACGCGAACAATTTCCCCGTTCGACCCAGGCCGGTTTGTATTTCGTCCGCCATCAACAGGACATTGTTTTCTTTGCAGATTTCAGCCACCTGCTTGAGATACCCCTTCGGGGGAATGACGACTCCCGCCTCCCCTTGTATCGGCTCAACCAGAACCGCGGCTGTGTTACGCGTTATCGCCTTCCCAAGCGCATCGGCGTCACCATAGGGGATATTCACGAAACCCGGCGTAAAAGGTCCGAAATCCTCCCGGTAGGATGGTTCGGTCGAAAAGGAGATGACCGAGATCGTCCTTCCATGGAAATTGCCGGAGGCAGTGATGATTTCAGCCTGATGGCGAGGCACGCCCTTGACCTTGTAGGCCCATTTGCGCGCCAGTTTCACGGCCGTCTCCACGGCCTCGGCGCCGCTGTTCATCGGCAGGCTCATTCCATAGCCGGTCATTTCGGATAATTCCCGGTAGAGCAGGGGCAGCTGGTCGTTTCGAAACGCGCGGGAAGTGAGGGTGAGTTTGCGCGCCTGTTCGATGAACGCCTCCAATATCCTCGGATGCACATGTCCCTGGTTTACGGCAGAATATGCGCTGAGACAATCCAGGTATTTCCTCCCCTCCACGTCATATACCCAAACGCCCTCTGCCCTCTCGATGACGACATCCAGCGGATGGTAATTATGCGCACCGTACTGCTCTTCCAACAGGACGAAATCTTGGGGTTTCATGATCTGTCTTTTTTTGAATGGGAGCGGTTGTTCATTTGTTCGAATTATTCCAACTATGCAACGCCGAGCAATCGCGCCAGGATGGCTTTTTGCGCGTGCAGACGATTATGCGCCTGCGGAAAGATTCTGGAGTGCGGTCCATCCGCCACTTCGTCGGTGAGTTCATGGTTGCGGTGCGCCGGCAGGCAATGCATCACGATCACATCCCGATCGGCACCGCGCAAGAGCTCGGAATTCACTTGATAGGGGGGAAAGACCTTCTCACGCTTCGCGGTTTCCTCCTCCTGCCCCATCGAGGTCCAGGTATCGGTATAGATCACCTGCGCGCCGCGCACTGCCTCGTGCGGATCGCGCGCAAAATGCAGGCGGGTTCCGGTCTGCGCCGCGATCTCCTGCGCGAGTTTTACGGCCGCAGGCTGGAGATCGTATCCTTGCGGGCTGCCAATGCTGAAATTCCATCCGAGTTTCGCGCACACATGCATCAGGGATACCGCCACGTTGTTTCCGTCGCCGACATAGCTCACATTCAATCCGCGGGATTTTCCGAACGCCTCCTGGATGGTCATGGCATCGGCCATTCCCTGGCAGGGATGGTTGTAATCGCTCAACCCATTGATGACCGGCACTTCCGCCCATTTGGCCAGTTCCACCACATGCGCATGCTCAAAAACCCGGGCCATGAGAATTTGCACATACCCGGAGAGTACGCGCGCGACATCGGCAATCGATTCACGCTTGCCCAGGCCGATCTCACTGGGCGACAAGTACAGGGCATCACCGCCGCCCTGCCGCATGGCCATGTCGAAGGAAACGCGCGTCCTCAGGCTTGGTTTCTGAAAAATCATACCCAGGACCCTGCCCTTGAAAAAAGGACGGTTGCCCGACGAAAAATATTCCTTCTTCAAGTCAATCGCCAGATCAAGCAGTCCCTGGATTTCGTCCGACGAATAATCCGAAACGGCAATGAAATCCTTCACGAATTCACCTTCCCCTCTCGTCAGAGTATATCGGTAAAGTCACGGCATGCGATGTCACTTGCATCACGCCTTGAGCGTGACATTTGTCGATTTGTCCGACCCTAAGACCACTTTTCGCCAATAACGCATCATCCCGTCTGCGCTCATGCCCAGGGGGTTGGCCAGGCTGTACGAAAGTATCTCCTCTTCAGTCAATCCCTGTTTTCGAGCCTGCTCATTCATCCATGTCGTAAAATGCTCGCGCAGCAATTCGAGGGTCGGGTCTGAATCCATCTCCGAATTCAACCATTCCTCCGCGGCATGCAGGTGTTTTTCCAGTTCATCCAGCTGCCAGGCAGGGTCGTCATAGATCCCGAAATGGGTGGGAGCCATGCGGGTCATCTTCAAGTTGCGCAAACGCGCAAGACTTTCGTACCACCGTCCGAAATGAAGTTCCGGTGGGGGCATGGGCGCGCGCAGGTAGGAATGGCCCGGAATGCGCACGCCTCCAATATCGCCGCTGAAACAAACATCTTCAAAAAGATAGGCAAAATGATGCTCCGCATGCCCGGGAGTGTTGACGGGGATGAATTCATGGCCGCCCACCTTGATCGCTTGGCCGTCCTGCGCTACTCTCAATCGGTTCTCTTCCACGGGGAGGAATTCGCCCCAGAGTGATTGCATTTGGTCGCCATAAATTCTGGCCGCACTGGCGAGAAGTTTGGCGGGGTCCAGCAAATGCGGCGCCCCATTCGGGTGCACATGGATTTCCGCTCCCTGCCCGGACCACCACCCGGCGGCGCCTCCATGATCGAGGTGAATGTGGGTGAGCAATACGTGGGTGATATCCGAAGGCTGCAATCCCTCCCGGGCCAGCTCTGCCGTCAAATTCCCGACCGTCGACCCGGGTCCGCATTCGATCAGCAACGCCCCCTGGGAATGACGAATCAAATAACTTGCAATCGTCTGCCTGCAATTCTTGAATTTCAGATCGAGGGTGACAATTCTGGTTTTTGCCATGCACGCATATCCTGTTCAAAGTAATCAGTGGAGAACTGTGATAGAAGTGCCGCCAGATCGGATTCGCAAGTCGCCAGGCACACCGGCACCTTGCGATCATGCAGGGAGCGAACGACCCGATCCGTTCCGCGTTCCCCTCCGAAGGATTTCGAATCGAGCAGGACAACCAGGGGTCTCAGATATCTGCGCTGCAGATCCTCCACGGCTGCGATCAAGTCCCCGCGAACCGAAGGTGTAACCAGAATCGCGCTCGACCCCTGCGGCAATTGGGAGGCCTGCGCCTCGACAACTGCTGCGATGGAATTTTCGCCTTCCGCCTGGACAAACGCCAGCGTTTCAAGTATCTTCGATTCCTGTCGCTCGCTGCGTTCCGCCGGAAGGACCACGAACCGTTGACCATAGTTTACGAATCCAACTGCCCGTCTTTGTTTTAGAAAATAATGGACGAGCGAGGCGGCGATGGAGATCGCATACTCAAGTGTGGAAGGAGGCAGTTGAAATTTCGGGCGGCGCCGGAAAAGCATGCTTTCCACCGGAATTTCGGGATGCTGGAAGGGTTTCTGCGCATGAACCACCCTTTGCGAATCCAGGAATACCCAGACTTCCGCCTGAGGATCCTGCTCAAATTCCTTCACCATCAATCGATCGCGGCGAATGGAGGTCGGCCAGTGAATACGCTTCAGTGCATCCCCATGGACATATTCACGTACTCCCGAGGCATGCGGTGTGATGTCGGTCGATCTTCTCCGAATCACGCGGCCGCCCGGCAGCAGGCCCGGAGGAATCCCAAAGGATTTGATCTCGAACATCGCCGGTAGAACAAGCAGGGTGTTGACTGCTGGAAAATATTTGTCCCAGGAAAACAATCCCAGCGGGTCTCCGCTGGAGACTTTCGTCGGACCCAACGGAAAGGCGCCTCGCTGGGTCAACCATGTGCGGGCCAGAAAATCGCGCCTCTGGCCTCCGCGCAATAACGTGAAGAGGCGCGATCCGGCGGAAAAGGGAATATCGGTCTGATTGACCACTTCCACCCAGGGCGCGAGCAAACCGCTTGCGTTATGGACCTCGAAATGCTCCTCGAAAATATCACCCGCGCTCGCCCGCAGCTCCCTGCAGGACCGTTTGAATTTCAAGGATCGCTGAATCAACCAGGACCAGGTTAGACTGCTCGCCCCAATGAACACACCGACGTAAAGCATGCGTGAATAGATTGTCCCGCCATCCAGGATCGCACCCATTACACCGACCAGGATCAGGACTAGAATAAATGTCCGTGCGGACCTCATGCCCTTCTCTTCTTGGCTGAATCAGCGAACAATTCCCCTCCGGGAACGGCAGTCGAGTGAACGACTTCCTGAATGATCCGCTCGGAACTTAAGTCGCGCAACCGGGCCGCCGGGCTGACGATGATCCGATGGGAAAGCACTGGCGCAGCCAATGCCTGAATATCGTCCGGCAGGACATACTCCCTGCCCATCATGGCCGCCCGAGCCTGACCGACACGTGCCAGCGCCAGCGAACCGCGCGGGCTGGATCCCAGATATACGTCTGTGCTCTGGCGTGTTCTTGTGGTCAACTCCACAATATACCGCTTGATGGCGGGCGCAACATACACATGCTTTAATTGTTCCGCCGCCTCCAGGATTTCCTTTTGGCGAACCACCGGCTTGATGCTTTCGATGGGATGGCGAATCTGCTGATCGTCCAACACCCGAATCTCATCAGAAATGGAGGGATACCCCAACCGGACGCGCATCAAGAATCGATCCAGCTGGGCTTCCGGCAGCGGAAAGGTTCCCTCATACTCGATCGGATTTTGGGTGGCAAGCACCATAAAGGGCCTGGGCAGGACGTGGGTTACACCGTCCACGGTCACCTGCCGTTCCTCCATCGCCTCCAAAAGGGCGGCCTGGGTTTTGGGCGTGGCGCGGTTGATTTCATCCGCCAGAACGATCTGCCCGATCACCGGCCCCGGACGAAATTCAAATTTTCTTTTCTGCTGGTTGTAGATCGACACGCCGGTGACGTCGCTGGGAAGCATGTCCGGCGTAAATTGTATGCGGTTGAACGTACAGTCGAGGGATCGCGCCAGGCTGCGCGCCAGCATGGTCTTGCCGACCCCGGGCACATCCTCGATCAACAGATGTCCCTGACACAACAAACCCATCACGATCAGTTCAACAGAAGCACGCTTGCCCACGATCACTTTCTCAAGATTGTCGATGACTTTCTCCCCGAAGCGTTTTATGTCCGCCATATCGTCTTCCTTTCAAATCGTGATGAACGATTCTATCATGCAAATCGTGTATAATCCCCTCCACGCCCCAGTAGCTCAATGGATAGAGCGCCTGACTTCGGATCAGTAGGTTGTGGGTTCGAATCCTGCCTGGGGCGCTGTGCATGAACGACATCCCCCTTGAAAGAATTCACCTGCTGCTCGATCGCCTGGAAAGAATCCCCGCTGATTCACGCGTCGCGCATCAGGCAAGCGGAATTCGCGGGACCTTGCTTCGAGTTTTGGCTGCGCTGGAAAGCGGCAGCCAGATTCAAAATCCCCGTTATCATCAACTGCTTGAACTCGGATTTCACATCCTGGATAGGGCAGCCAGAGAGCGGATAAACTAGATCGAATATCGATGGACGACAAATATTCCCTGCATCCATCCCAAATTGTGATGTACACCACCCGCGACTGCCCGGATTGTCACCGGGCAAGATCCTATTTCGAGAGAAATCACATCCACTATTTGCAGGTGGGGCTGGAGGGGGACGAGAAGGCCAAAAAGTTCGTGAAATCGATCAACCAGGGAAATCAGAGCGTCCCGACCATCATCCTCCCGGATGGGACCATTCTGGTTGAACCCAGTACGGAAGAGCTCGACCGGGTATTCCACACCGCATGAGTGAAACGGCGCATATCGTCATTTGCGGCGCAGGGATCACCGGCGCGGCCGCGGCTTGCTTCCTGAGCCAAAACGGGGCCAGGGATGTTCTTTTGATCGATGAACGACCTCCCTTATCCCTCACCAGCGACCGGTCGACAGAATGCTTCCGCAACTGGTGGCCGGATCCTTCGATGACGGCGCTGATGAATCGATCCATCGAATTAATGGAGAGGCTGGCGCAGGAAAGTGGAAATATCTTTCATCTCAATCATCGCGGATATCTATATGTAACCGCAGACGAGTCGCAGATCGCGCCCTTGACCAGCCGCTCGAATATCATTTCGAAACAGGGAGGGGGTGAATTGCGGATCCACGCGACGATTGGGGGCGATGATTATTTTCCAGCTTCCATTGAATCAGACCCGACACTTACAGGCGCTGATCTTCTCATCGGAAAAGAGATCGTCCAAAGGTACCATCCCTATCTTTCCAGGCATGCCGTGGCTGCGCTGCATGTTCGGCGTGCCGGCTGGTTGAGCGCCCAACAGCTAGGCATGCACCTGCTCGAATCGGCCCGCCAGCGAGGAACCCGTTTCCTATCCGACCGGGTGACGTCGGTCGAAGTGCAAAACGGACGCGTGAAGGCGGTTCATCTTGATTCCGGGAGGACGATAGACACTCAAATTTTTGTCAATGCTGCCGGACCATTTCTCAAGGAAGTCGGCAGCATGCTGGGATTGGAAGTTCCCGTCTTTAATGAGTTGCATATGAAGGCCGCCATCAAGGATTCCCTACAAGTAGTGCCTCGCAACGCGCCCCTGCTCATTTGGGATGACCCGCAATCCCTTGCATGGAACGACGAGGAAAGAGAAATCCTTTCGGAAGAACCATCAACGAGGTGGATGACAGACCTCCTCCCTGCCGGAGTGCACACCCGGCCGGAGGGCGGTATGGATAGTCAAACGATCCTCATGCTTTGGGAATATCGAAATCGCGTGATGCAGCCGGTATGGCCTGCTCCTTTGGATGACACGTTCGCGGAAATCGCCCTGCGCGGGCTGGCTGTGATGGTCCCAAGGTTTAAGGAATACTTCGACCGTATTCCTCACCCCCAAGTGGATGGGGGGTACTACACCCGATCCCGCGAAAACCTACCGCTGATCGGCAAAACCGAGGTCGAAGGGGCGTATTTGATCGGGGCTGTCTCCGGTTTTGGGATCATGTCCGCCTGTGCCGCAGGAGAGTTGCTGGCAAACTGCATCCTGGGTGGTTCATTGCCGGATTATGCCCAGACCTTTTCACCCCAGCGATATCTGGACCCGGAATATGTCAGAAAATGGGATGAATTGACGGATGATGGACAGCTTTGACGGTGCCGCCCATTACGGGAGGTATAATCAATTAATGAAAAGAATCCTATGCACTGCAGTTTCGACGATTATCCTATCCTCTTGTGACACATTTGGTTATGCCCCCCAGCCGTTTCCGGTCTGGACGCCCATCCCTTCGCGAACCCCCGGTGTCGTAAGCCCCACCCCAGTTATTTTCACCCTGACGTTCAATCCATCCGGCACGGATACCGCAACCTCCATCCCCGCCGATTCTGCCGCACCTACGTCCACGCCAACTTCACCACTTCCTTCCGCAACCTCCACATACACATCAACTTCAATTCCCGCACCATCCATTCAGGTGGAAATTCTTGGCTGCAACACCAGCCTGGATATTACACACGGCATGGGTGAAGTAACCAATGCCTTTGTCCTGCTCAAGAATACCGGGGAGGTGGACCTGCCCCCCACCTGCGCACTCCTGCGCGCGTTGGATGAAGACCGCGAACACCCCGATAAGCAGGTCTGTGTACCGAATTTGCCTGTCGATAACCAGGTGACGCTAAAATTGACGGTGGATTCCGCCTACAAGCAGGATACCGCGATCCAGGTGGATGCGACCTCCGCTGAGCGGCTGCTCCTTCGAGTGGATCGCGGTTCGTGCACCGATATCAGCGTATTCGGCGGGGTTCCTCAGCGATTGGGGGAGGTCACGCCGATCGAGGAATAGTTCGACCTCGAAGACACCAATGACACAACCCCTCTCAATTCTTCCCTGAAGGTATAATCCAATCATGACCGACGAACAACTATCCACTCTCGCCCGAATGAAGATCGCCATGCTGATCGATGGAGATAATGCCCAACCGGGCCTGCTTTCTCAAATGCTGGTGGAAGCCGGCCGGTACGGCCAGGTTACCCTTCGCCGCATTTACGGAGACTGGACCACCTCCAGCATGAACTCGTGGAAAGAAACGCTCAACTTTCACGCATTTCAACCCATCCAACAATTCCGCTACACGGTGGGAAAGAACGCGACCGATAGCGCCATGATCATCGATGCGATGGATATCCTGCATTCCGGCGTCGTGGAGGGATTCTGCCTGGTTTCGAGTGATAGCGATTACACCAGGTTGGCTACCCGAATACGTGAAAAGGGGATTTTTGTGATGGGGATCGGCGCGAAGAAGACCCCCAAGGCATTCGTCAACGCCTGCGATTTATTTGTGTATACAGAGAATCTGATCGCCGAAAAGAAATCGCTCCAGCACACGCGCCCTGCCTTCACCAGATCCCGCAAGGGGGAGGGCGGCAAGGAAGAACCGGATCCCATGCCACTGCTGAGCCAGGCGTTCGAAATGGCAGTTCAACAGGACGGATGGGCAAGACTGGATGTGATGGGCAATGCTTTATACCAGTTGGACCCAGGTTTCGATCCCCGCACCTATGGTCACAAGCAGCTTTCGCGCATGCTCAGCAAACTAAAAGACCGAATCGATATGCGATCCCAGGAAAATGCCGGTTTCACGATGTTCTACGTAAAGATCAAGGAATAATCCCAGCCGTACTCCGCTGCTCGAATTCTCCCGATTGAATCAATTCCTGGTAGACTTTCACAATCCGTTCGGCAATTTTCTCCCAGGCAAAATCCCTGGCGTACCCGGCAGCATGTTTGCCCAGTGACTCACGCTCCTGGGCATTATTCAATAGACCGGACAACCTGCGGCAAAGCATTTGAGGGTCGCTGTCCGGAATGGTGTAGCCGGTTACTTCATTTTGAACGAGATACCCCAACCCGCCGACTTCTGAAGCGACGACCGGCGTCCCGCAAGCCATGGCTTCCAGGGCCACCATCCCGAAGGACTCGTACAAGGACGGCATGACCACCGCCTCTGCCGCCGAATAATAATAAGGGAGCGTATCCTGCCCGCGTTTTCCGAGGAAAACGACGGTCTTCCCAACCGCAAGATCATCGCATAATTTTTGCAGACGCGCCATTTCCTCGGTCAATTCCTCCTGCCTGGCATTCGGTTCCCCGCCGATGATCGCCAGGTGGACCGGGCGCTGACGCTCGCGCAATTCGAGACAGGACATGGCCTGGATCAGGGTATCAATGCCTTTAAGGGGTTCGATCCTCCCGACGAACAGGATCATTCGATCCTCCGGCTTCAAACCAATATATTGTTTCGCTTCATCCGAGGGGATTGGGTAAAAATGACTCGTATCGACACCCGGCGGAATGATGACCATTTTCCTTGCATCCGCCTTATACAGAAATCGCAATTGAGTCCTCTCCGCCATGGTTGCGACAACCACGCGATCCGCCCTTTGCAGTATTTGTCGCTCTCCCTCCAGGCGGGCCGGACCAGCACGTTCGTCGTCCGATCGGGCCACCCGATTTTTCATTTGGCCCAGCGTGTGGAACATTTGAACGATCGGGATTCCGGCCCAGGCATCGCTTAGTTGACTCGCAGCCAATCCGGAGAGCCAATAATGACTGTGAATGAGATCGTATTTCACCCCCCGTTCCTCGGAAAACTGCCTGACTCCCTGTACGAACTCAGGGATGTACAAACCGATTTTCTGTTTCGCCGCAGGATGCTCCGGCCCGGCGGGAATATGTACGACACGGTTTCCGTAGCCGAGGTCATGCAGGATGTGTGGGACGTGCTCGTCCTGCGAACGCGTGAAGACATCCACGTGAATGCCCATCCGGCCCAATTCGCAGGTGAGGTCGCGCACATATACATTCATTCCCCCGGTATCCTTGCCCCCCAGGGTTGCAAGAGGGCAGGTGTGATACGAAAGCATGGCAATGTTGATCAATGAATCACCCATCCCTTGACAACCCGGCACCTGGTTCTCTTTCCTGCACAGCCATCCGGCCAACTTGCGAGTTCATTTGGAATCCTTTATAATCCCGCCGCTTTCGCTGCGCCACCGTAGCTCAGCTGGCAGAGCAGACGATTCGTAATCGTCAGGTCGTGGGTTCAAATCCCACCGGTGGCTTTCGAGCTGACTACCGAAGTACACACATCTTCGGTGGTTTTATTTCAATCAAGTTCATCAAAGATGTGATCAAGATCCTCTTCGCTCACATCGAATGCCTGCCCGGTCTCCGGGACAGCCTCCTCCCTCATCCACTTCGGAAGGCGGTCATCCTCTTTGGTGAATCCCGCCCGCCGATTGAAATCCCTTTCCATTCGGATGGTCTCTTTGCCGAGAGTCTGAAGGATCGCATCCGGTACATCCGTCCAACCGCGGCCAGCCGTGAGCAGGCGTTTGATCACACCGTCCGGTGTGGCTGCGTATCCAAACCCGGCAAAGACGCACGCCCCCAACGTATCGTATCCGGCCATGTTGAATTGTGCATTTCTGGAAACCTCGATTTGAATCTTTGGATCCAGGTGGTTGATCTTGGCACGGATGTTCAAACCACAAGTGTGATCAGCACCCTGCGGAGTCGTCGCGTAGGTTACGCCGGTTCCCTTGATGGAACGCGGTTCGTAGGCAGACATCGCCTGGCCTTTGACCGCAGGCACCCGCTCGATATTGAATTTCCTGCCGGCCGACACCGCGCCATCACCAATGACACGCCCGAGGTCCGTGCCCCGGCGAATTTCCTCGATCAGCTTCATGGCGTCGGCTTCGTTTCCCCATTTCATCAAACCGGCTTCCGCCGCAACCCCAAGGGCTGCACCGACTTCGATCGAATCGAGTCCAAGATCGTTCACCTGCCAGTTCAACCTTCCGATCGCATCGAGCGAGTCGATCTCCAGGTTGGTACCCATCAAGCCGATCGTCTCATATTCGAGCGGAGCGACAATGACCTTGCCGTCCTCGCCCCCAAAAATATTCGAGCATTTTATCGTGCAGCCCGACATGCAGGCGTGTGAAGGATCGGACGGCTTCCCACGCGCCAGGATGAATTCCCTCAAAGCATCACCGCTGATCCGGTCCACCTGCTCAAACGTACCACGTGAAAAGTTGCGCGAGGGCAGGCCGGCGAATTGCTGCGTCAGCTGCGCCATCGCCGCCGTGCCATAATCCCGATAGGTGATGGATTGCGGATGTTCCAATACGGCCCTGGTATAGTCCTTCTGAGCGATCTTGTAGTCTGCTTCGTCAGCTATCGGGGGTCTGTGCCCGCCGTGGTGATCGAATACGATTGCCTTCAGTTTCTTCGAACCCATCACGGCTCCGAGTCCGCCGCGGGCGGCGATCCGTGCGGGAACCCGGTCCTTGTCGATATTCTGAATACCGGCAGACTTATATAACCTTTCTCCGCCCGGTCCGATCAGGGCAATCGCACCCTTTTCGCCAAAACGATCGTTCAATTTTCTGGCAGATTCATAGACTCCGATGCCGGCCAGATCATCCGCGCGCTCCCATTTCGCTCCATCCAAACTCAGATGCAGGACCCAAAGATGGTCCTCCCCCGGTTGATCCTCCAGGATTAATGCGTGGATCCCCATGAACGCCATGTGATAGCCGGTCCGACCTCCCGCGTTGGCCTCCTTGATGCCGCCTGTAAGCGGAGACTTTCCGCCCACCGAAATACGGTCTGTTGAGGAAAGCATATAGCCAACCAATAATCCCGGCGCGAAGATCAATTTGTTGCCCGGACCAAGAGGGTCGCATGCAGGATCCACCTCATCCAAAAGAATTCTGGCGATCAACCCGCGCCCTCCCAGCCGACTCCAGGCTGGGGGAACTGGTTCACGCGCCAACGACTTACTTTTCAGATTTACACGCCAAACTTGAGGAGCAAGGCCCGTCATCGATTCTCCTGATTGGTCAAACCATGGTTGCCATGCGGCAAGATTTTTGCGCTATTTTAAGAGACCCTTCAAAACCTGCGCAAAGATTCTGAGTCCATCGTTGATCTGCTCTGGAGTGACATTTAGCGGGGGTATCCAGCGCAGGGTATTATCGTATGTCCCGCAAGAAAGCAATAACAGACCCTGGGCCTCCGCAGCCTGAATAACATCCTTGACCAGGGGGG
>VGNF01000093.1 GCA_016866195.1 Chloroflexota bacterium
TGTTCCTCGGCGGGTTGACCGTCTTCATTCCTTGCGGCGTCACTCAAGCCATGATGGCAACGGCGCTGGGAACCGGCAGCGCAATCCTGGGGGCGGCGCTGATGTTCGCTTTTACATTGGGAACCAGCCCGGTATTTTTCCTCGTGGCCTACCTGACCACTGAACTTGGTTCGCGGTTGGAAAAATTCTTCATGCGATTCGTTGCCGTGGTTCTTTTGATCCTGGGATTAATCACGTTTGACAGCGGATTAAATTTGATCGGATCGCCTTTTTCCTTTCAAAATGTGACCCGCAATCTGTTCTCGCCGGAAACCCTTTCGGCGACCTCCGAGGATGCATCCCAAATATCAGTCCCGGAAGATGAGCTTTTGCTGTATGTCAAGAATTTTGGGTATTTCCCATCGACATTAAGCGCTCCGGCGGGCCAGGACTTGACGTTGAATTTGATCACCAACAAAACCTATTCGTGCGCACGGGATTTTGTTATTCCGGGTCTGAACTATTATGAGCTGTTGCCGGATTCCGGCGTCGTGCAGGTGAGCATACCCGCACAACCCAAGGGCAGTAAATTATTCTTCACCTGTTCCATGGGAATGTACACCGGCCAGATCGTATTCCAATGAGCTGCAGGGCATCTGGAAACCTGATGCTTGGGTCTGAAAATAGAGAGTGAATGATCAAAAAGAAGTTTAACATTCCGGATATGACTTGCTCCAATTGTGCGATGAAACTGGAATCCCTCGAGGACGTTCTGGAAGGGGTCAAGCTCATCGAAGCCAGCTATCACCGTCTTCAAATGGTTGTTGAATATGACGAGCATATTCTTACGGAGGAGCAGATTATTGCTGCAGTCAAAAAGAAGGGGTACACTGCCATACCCGAGTGATTTCTAGCTCGAATAATTGCCCTGGCTGTCAGGATTCTCCCCCATTGCAAGTACAACCGCATTTTTCTGGCTCTTGGCCTTATACAGTGCGTCGTCTGCGTTCTTCAGGATGCCATCCAGCGTATTCGATTCCTCCGATGAGGATATCCCCAGGCTGATTGTCGTTGTGACCGTTTGATCATAGATTACGATCCTTGAATCGTTGAACTTTCTACGGATCCGTTCAGCCAAATGCACGGCGTCTTGTGCATTGGTGTCGGAAAGCACGATCAGGAATTCCTCACCGCCCCACCTCCCTACCAGATCCGGCTTGCGTATGTTGGTCTGCAGGAGAGAGGCGGCGCGTACAAGTGCCAGGTCTCCGGCGGCGGGGCCGAGACGGTCATTAATCTCCTTGAAATTATCGAGATCAATCAAGATGATGGAAAAAATACCGCCAATCCTGTCGATGCGCGAGTAGACCTTCTCGAGAAAGTCCTGCGTCGCCCGTCGGTTCGGGATCCGTGTAAGAAAATCAATTGTCGCCATGCGGGCAAGGTCCGCCTGAAGACGTTGGCTGACCATTAGAATGAATCCTATGGACCAGAGAAAACTGACAAAAAATAACAATAAAAAGGTGCTGGACTCGATCGGGGATTTTGCAAAAAGAGCAGTTGGGGGAGAAATAAGTGTCGATAAACCCCTGGCGAGCAGGAACAAGCCATAGATCGCAAATGGAATCAGGGTCAGAATCAATCCTAATCGATACGAAGAAGATTTTGCTCGCAAGAGGGCGGTAACAACCGCCCCGGTACTGATCGATCCCGAAACGGATACAGCGACGATGCGATACGCCAGGTTTTCGTTCACATAGCGAAAGAACAGGAGTGAGGCGATGGCGAAGATCAAAACGACCAATACGAATCCCAGATATTGATTTTGGCCTGTGAAGCGACAGATTGCTATATAGAATAATATCGGGCCGACCAGGATCAAAGTATTGCCTATGACAATTGTGAAAAAATCCGGGATGGATCCCTGAAGCACGGTCAGCGCAAACCCCACCGAAAGGCTTAGGTTTCCAGCCAGCGCAAAGACAATCCCGCGATACTCCTTCACCAAAAGGATCTGCGCCCCAATGGCTGAGGATTGAATAAAAAACGCGCATGCTACCAGGAAGGCAATGGTGCGGGTATCGAGAGTGGCTAGAATATTCAAGAAAGAACCCTTCTCGGAAGATTAAACCATGAATTCGATAAATATGCATTCCGCCCATCGGCGGAAATGATATACTCACTCGACCGACTGCGACGGAGTATCGTCGACAAATGAAATGTCAAACTTAAGCGGAAACACCATGAATAGAGGAATCCTGTTTGGGATTGGAGCGTATGTTTTCTGGGGGTTCTTTCCCATTTATTGGAAATTATTACAGCAGGTTTCTGCCCTCCAGTTGATCGGACATCGCATCGGATGGTCATTCATTCTGCTCATGGTCTACGTTTGGGGGGCGAGACAATGGGGGGATTTCAAGAGGAATGCTTTAACCTCGAATTCAATGAAGATCTATTCCGTTGCAGGGATCCTGCTCTCCGTAAATTGGCTGGTCTATGTCTGGGGAGTCAACTCCGGCTTTATTGTCGAAACCAGCCTGGGATATTTCATCAACCCCCTCCTGAGTGTTCTCCTGGGGGTTGTCTTCCTGCGCGAACGCCTCAGGTTGATGCAGTGGATTCCCATTTCTTTGGCTGCTTGTGGGGTGCTCTATTTGACATTCGTCTATGGCCGGCTGCCTTGGATTGCATTATCTCTGGCAATCACCTTTGGATTGTATGGCTTCGTGAAGAAATTGTCCCCGCTGAGTTCGATATACGGGCTGGCGCTCGAAACAGGAATTGTATTCCCGGCGGCTTCGGTCTATCTTGCTGTCCAGGGGATCAATGGTGCAGGTGCTTTTTTGAATCAAGGGGTTGTCGTGGATCTCTTGTTGATCGGCGCCGGAGCTGTCACAACCATACCATTGCTTATGTTTGCCTCGGCTTTGAAAACGATTCCACTGTCGGTTGCAGGGTTGCTGCAATATATCGCGCCCACGATCCAGTTTCTCATCGGGATTCTGATTTACAAAGAATCCTTCGACCTCTCCCGCTTGGTGGGCTTTGGAATCGTCTGGCTGGCATTGATCCTCTTCGCGATGGAGAGTTTCGTGGCTAATCGCCAGTCTGTTCAACCAATCCCTGAATTGGGAGAAGGATGATGAAGCTGCTTTTCGTGGGTGGGACCGGGCTGATCAGCTCAGCTTGCTCCGAGCTTGCGGTTGAGCAAGGGCATGAGCTTTATTTGTTGAACCGCGCTCAGTCAAGCAGCTATTCGGCCCCACGTGGATCCAAGGTCATGCGCGGGGATGTATCTGCCGATCGAACACCTCTTTTTGACTTGTTGTCATCTCATAAATTTGATGCGGTGGTTGATTTCATCGCATTCGAACCTGCAGATATCGAACGAGATATCGCCCTTTTTCGGGGTAGAACCGAGCAATTTGTTTTTATTTCATCTGCCAGTGCATATCAGAAACCGCCGGCGAGGTATTTAATCACCGAGCAGACCCCGCTCGAAAACCCGTATTGGGAATACTCGCGCAATAAAATCAATTGTGAAAATATGTTGATGAGGGCGCAAGGTGAAGGATTCCCGGTCACCATCATCCGTCCCTCGTTGACCTACGGGCCCTCCCAAATCCCGCTTGCAGTTTCAAGCTGGCGCCATCCCTGGACGGTGATCGATCGAATGTTGAGGGGTCAGAAGGTCATCGTGCCCGGCGATGGGACTTCCTTGTGGGTTCTCACCTGGAACGTCGATTTTGCTCATGGTCTGTTGGGATTGTTGGGAAATCCGCACGCTATTGGTGAAGCGTTTCATATTACATCCGAGGAAGTGCTCACCTGGAACCAGATTTACCTGGAAGTCTACCGCGCGCTGAATCTGGAGCCGAATCTGATGCATATCCCTTCCGATCTCATTGCCCGGTTTGACGATCACGCGTTGGGCAGTTTGATCGGGGACAAATCCAATAGCGTCGTATTCGACAACAGCAAGATCAGAAGATTTGTGCCGGATTTCAAGTGCAAAGTTGGTTGGGCTGAAGGATTGAGAAAGGCGCTGGCCTGGTTTGATGCAGACGACTCCCGCAAATCCATCGACCATTCCATGAATTCGATCTGGGGTTCAATCATCAAATCGTACGAAAATGCATAGGTAGGAGGTAAAGAAGTAGTGAAATAAGCACCTGTCGCCTGCAGGTATAATTCGTTTCGAAATCACAAAGAGGTAAACATGGCAAAATACAAAGGTGTGATTGGAATTTTGACCGGGGGAGGCGACGTCCCGGGTTTAAATCCCGCCATTCGGGCGGTCACGATTCGTGCATTGCGGGAAGGTTATCAAGTGGTGGGATTACGCCGCGGATGGGCGGGACTCATCGATGTCGTCCGAGAAAAAGATGCGGATAATTCGAACAATTTCAGTTTCCTGACGGAGGAGATCGTTAATCGGGCAGGTCGTACCGGAGGAACCTTCCTGCATACCTCCCGTACCAATCCCGGTTCGGTAAAGAAATCCAGTGTCCCCGAGCCCTTGCGAGGCGCGTATCAGTCGGATCGAAATGACTTGACTCCGGAAATCCTGAAAAACCTGGATTTCTTGAACATCGACACTCTGATTCCCATCGGCGGGGACGACACGTTGAGTTACGGTGTCCGGCTCTATCAGGAAGGCTTCAAAGTGATCGCCATCCCGAAGACCATGGATAACGATGTGCCCGGCACTGATTATTGCATCGGATTCAGCACCTGTGTGACTCGCACAATCGCCCTGACCAACAGCCTGCGGACCATTGCCGGATCACATGAACGGATTCTCGCGCTGGAAGTGTTTGGACGTTACGCCGGATTCACCGCCATGCTGCCAACGATGGCCGGAGCAGCCAATCGTTGCGTGATTCCCGAATATAAATTCAATATCGAGAAACTGACCGAATTGCTGATAAAGGATCGCGAGGCCAATCCCAGCCGCTATTCCGTGGTTCTGATTTCGGAAGGGTCCATGTTCGAGGGGGGTGAAATGGTGTTTGAAAACCGCAGCACGGATGCCTACGGGCATGCAAAATTGGGAGGGATCGGCGATCTGGTTTCAGAAAGCATTCGCTCGCTATCGCCAAAATTCAACAAGAATAAAACTGTGGATGTGGTCAACCAGAAACTCGGTTACATGGTTCGCGGAGGCGACCCGGATGCGATCGATTCGATCGTCCCCATGGCGTTTGGAAACCTGGCGCTCGATTTGCTGCTCAGGGGTGTACACGGGAGATTGGTGGTGTTGAAGAACGGAAGGTACGACAACATGCCTCTGGACGTTGTCACCGCGACCAAGAAAGTGGTGAACGTGGACCACTACTATGACACCGAGCGATACAGACCCATTTATGAAAATTTTGAAATGAAACCTTTGTTCATTATGACGAGCGAAAAATAGAACGCAACGCGAATTGATACGGAAGCCATGCCGAATGGCGAGCCAGCACTGATCCCGCAATTCACTAATTTGTAGTAAAATTCGGGGCTTGAACCACCTCTCCCCGCGTAGTGGAGGCAGGTATTGCGTTGGAGGGAGGTCTTGTGATTAATGGATTGAGTTAAATTTACAGGAGCGGAAGCATGAATTTTGCAATGTGGAAAAAGGCATTAAATGTAATACCCGAAGTGACAAAGGAGGAGTGGGATCGGTTGGATGTGATCTCGAAATGGCTGATCTCGACCCGCGCAGCCGTGCTGGTGATGACCTTTATCTCTGCCGCCCTGGCAGGATTGTTCGCCTGGCGGGAGAATGCCTTTAGCTTTCTCCCCTGGCTGGCGCTTGCTCTTGGATTGATCCTTGCTCATGCCAGTAATAATATCTTTAATGATTACACCGATTTCGTTCGCGGAGTGGACAAGGACAATTACTATCGCAACATATACGGAGCCCAACCCGTTGCAAGTGGTTTGATGACCCGCCGTGAGCATCTGACATATTTTGCTGTCACCGCATTGATCGCGCTGGGGTTGGGGTTTTACCTGATCTCCTACACAGGATTTAATCAAATCGCATGGATCCTGCTGGCGCTTGGGGCTTTCTTCCTGCTGTTCTACACCTGGCCACTCAAAGGGTTGGCTCTCGGGGAAGTTGCCGTCCTTATCGTTTGGGGCCCTCTGATGATCGGCGGCGGGGCATTTGTCCTTACCCAAAGATGGGATTGGAATGTCGTACTCGCCAGCCTGCCCTATGTTCTGGGCGTGACGACGGTCATTTTTGGCAAGCACATCGACAAACTTGATATGGACAGGATCAAGGGGATCCACACGCTGCCGGTGGTGATTGGGGAGAAAGCCTCCCGATTCACCATTTTAGCCATGATGGTATTGCCGTATTTTCTGACGGTCTATTTGATCTTGGTCAAATTCTTCACACCGGTCATGGCGATCGTTATTTTTGCCATTCCGACGTTCTTGAAATATTATCCTGTATTTCTTAAACCGAAGCCTGCAACTCGACCGGAAGGCCAACCCGGCTGGCCGCTTTACTTTGTCGGATATGCATTCTATAACAATCGCAAGTTCGGATCGTTGTTCATGCTCGGCTTGCTGGTGGATGTCTCCCTGCGGGTCATTCCATTCACATCAGAATGGATCCGTTTATATTGGAGTTAATCGAACCGATATTTCGAAGAAGAGCAGGGATGATCCCTGCTCTTTGTTATTACACCCTTGAGCCTGCCTTCGGGACGGTCCACTCGTTCGCACGGTGATATAATCTCCCCCTCGGTAATTATTCTTCAAGCGAATTGTCGGAATTCAACCCGTCTGGAAAGGAGAGATCAATGCACATCAACCTGGCTATGTGGCGAAAAGCCTCCTGGCAATTGATCAAGATGGAGGATAAGAAAGAATGGGATGCGCTGGATGTGGTTTCCAAGTGGCTGATTGCCACGCGTTCGGCCGTAACCCTTGTCACGGTCTATTCCTGCGTGATATCAGGAATTCTCGCCTGGCGTGATGGGTATTTCTCTTGGGTTCCCTTTCTGATATTGACCTTCGGCTTGTTTCTTGCGCACGGAACCAATAATTTGTTGAATGATTATACCGATTTCAACCGTGGATTGGATAGCGGCAACTACTTTCGCACGCAATACGGGGTACATCCTCTGGTTCAGGGATTCTTCACTAAATCCCAGCAGATGCGGTGGTTTTTTATAAGCGGCATCCTGGCAACTTTGGCCGGGATTTGGGCGCTTTTGAGCACAGGCTTAAATCCGATCGTACTGGGTCTTTTCACCTTCGGGGCGGTGGTGTTGCTTCTGTATACCTATCCGTTCAAATACTGGGGAATTGGCGAATTGTCCATTTTCCTCATTTGGGGACCGATTATGGTTGGAGGCGTGTACTTTGTACTTGCCCTGGTCAGCGGAAAGGAATTGGTCCTGTCGAATGTCTGGAGTGCAGTTTTGGCGGGTGTGCCGTATGGTTTGGGCGTCGCCAGTATCAATGTTGCCAAACATATCGACAAGCGGGATGACGATAAAGCGCGCGGTGTTGGCACTTTCCCGGTTCGCGTAGGCGAGGCAATCGCACGTCGCGTTGATCAAATTGCGGTGGTTTTGATCTATGCCGTCATCTTGTATCTGGTGTTCGTATCCCGATATTTCACGCCTGTCATGCTGATCGTATTTCTCGCCACCAAGGATGCAATTACCTTTCTAAGAGTATTGAACAAGCCGCGACCCGAGAAGGCTCCGGAAGGCTGGCCGGCCTGGCCGGTATGGTTCTCCGGATTTGCGTTTCAACACAACCGTCAATTCGGCGGGTATATTCTTCTCGGTCTTATCGGTGACGCCTTATTGCGAATCTTTCTACCTACCTTTTGGCCGGCGGCATCTATTTTGTAAGTGAAATTTCCTTCACTTCCATCCATGCAGGTTCGGGAGTTTTGAGCACCCCGAACCTGATTTTTCCTTCGGGGGTGAATGCCGCAAATTGGTTGTCTATCCATAAAACCAAACCTAGCGGGGGATTTGGACGGATCGGCGTCTGAAGGACTCTGTCACCATCCACCCAGAAGGAGGAACATTCTGAATTCCATTGAAGTTTGAAATCGTGCCATTCGGTCGAATCCAACTCGAGGAAAGCTGCCTCCTCCTTGATGACCCGGCTCAAAAGCTTCCGCGTCAATCGGGGAAAGATAGGGAGCAGGAAGCCCGCAGGAAGCAACCTGGCATGAAAAGCTGGCGAATGGAAGACTTGTGCCAGCATCCCGTTTGCAGGCTTGTCATTTCTAAAGGAGAGATGGTTTTCCCGGGAGGCGTGGAAGAACCAGATCGAATTTGGAAGAGCGGGCAATCTGATTGGATTGCCTCCAAATCCGAGAGACAGACCGAATGGATCATTCCACAACCCGAATCCCCAAGTGCCGGGGATGTCCGAATGCGAAACTCGGCCACATAATCTCAGGGTTACTGTTCGATGCGGAAAGGCTCCCCGTGAAAGCAGAGAGTAATCGTCAAGTTGCGCAAACCGGTATTGGAGGATCTCTGAAGGTCGTATTTCAAGTCGATACCCCTTTTCGGTCGGAACTACGGATGCCTCCACCGATGAACGTGATCTGAGCATGGTTGAACTCTGTCCTAGGATGGCGCGTCTCGATTGACCATCCAAACGCCGATCAGTATGATTCCGCCACCGAGGAGGGACGCTGGAGTAACTGCTTCACCAAGGATAATTGCCGCCACGACAACCGCAACGAGTGGTTCGAGGTAAAGGTAAACCCCGGTCTGTGCCGTGGAAAGGACTTGTAGTGCGTCATACCAGGCAATATAGGCAAGCCCTGAACAAAAGATGCCGAGGAATGCGATTCCAAGCCAGCCTCGACTCGTTAAGCTGGATATTTCCAGATAATGCCCTCCAAAGAGGAACGGAATTGAATTAAAGACCCACCCCAGAGTCATGACGAAAAACATCATGCGCGTAGCAGGGTGGGACTTCAGCCCGCGGCGCGAGAGCGCTGAGAAGATAGCCCAATTCGCGGAACTGATCAGGATCAAAATGTCTCCGGGCTGACCAAAGCCATCCAGTGTGATGGAAGGTAGTCTGCCATGGGTGACCACCAGCAGGACACCCAATGCCGCGGACAAGATACCCGATATCTTGAGCCATCCGAGCCGCTCTTTCAAGATCCCCCAGCCCAACACGGCCATGAACACAGGCGTAGTGGCGACGATCCACGCAGTTGTGCTGGCTGCCGATGTGACGAGTCCGTTGGATTGGAGCCATTGATGAAATGTGATTCCCAAAAACCCCAACAATGAAAAATATCCCCATTCATTCCTCGTTGGCCAGGCGAACTGTCTGCGAATACCTACAGCTATCCCGAGAATAACCACCCCCATCGAAAATCGCAGCCATACGACGGTGATGGGCGGGATATCCATAAGCGCGACTTTCGTGGCTATAAATGATGCGCCCCACACGATGACAGCAGACAATGCTTCCGATGCCGCTGCAAATTTCGATCTTGACATTCGTGCATTATATCAAGGGGCTTGGCTGCACTCGTGTATAATTATGCGCTGGAGGATTTTGCACATGGAGATTACCTGGTACGGGCATTCGTGCTTCCGCCTGACTGAGCGAAATTATGCGACCGTCGTCACGGATCCATTCGATCATAAAGCAACAGGATACGATGCGTTGAAATTAAAGGCGGAGATTGTGACGATCAGTCATGATGCCCCCGGCCACAATTACCTGGATGCCGTTAAAGGAGTTTCGCACGTATTGACCGGCGCCGGGGAGTACGAAATTGGCGGTGTGTTTATCACTGCAGTCCAGACAGACGGTTCAGCCAAGAAACTCAAGGAAAAAGTGCGAAATAAAATTTACGTCTTCGATTATGATGGAATTACCGTGGCTCATTTAGGCGATTTGCAGCAGGTCCCTTCCCAAAACGAAGTGGAGGCGTTGGGGACGGTGAATGTTGCGCTGATCCCGGTCGGCGGTGGAACAAGTCTAAACGCCGCCAAAGCAGCGGAGGTGGTCAGCCTGCTTGAGCCCAACCTGGTGGTCCCCATGCATTTTTCCACACCAAAGACCAAACTGAGCCTGGAATCACTGAATAAGTTCCTCAAGGAAATGGGTCTGGGAAAAACCACGCCGCAATCCTCCCTGAAGGTGACCCGCTCCGGGCTGCCGGAAGAAACGCATGTCATCGTGTTAGATTACCAAAAGGATTGACATGCCGGTAAAAGTCATCATGACCTGGGATATCGCGGCTGAGCGCGATAAGGAGTATTTCGAATTCATCATCGGCGAATTCGTGCCCGGGGTTCAACGGATGGGTCTCCAGCCTGCAGAGGCTTGGGCAACTATCTACGGCTCGTACCCGCAGATTCAAGTTGGTCTGCTGGCAGCGGATGCCCCGCAGGCGCGCCGAATTCTGGATTCCTCGGATTGGGTGCTGCTTCAGGAAAAGCTCTTCACTTATGTCAGTAATTACTCCCACAAGATCGTACCCGTGCGTCCGGGATTTCAATTCTAGGTTCGTAACCTCTCAACCCTTCTGATCCCAATATGAGTTCGCGCGCAGACCGAACCGAGTTGTGGTTTTTCTTTGCCTCGGCTGTTGAATCCATCCTCGCGCTCGTGGCGCTTTTGTCGATTCCCTCGGAGCAGGGATTGTCGTTGGCGCGCCTATCGATGCTCGGTTTCCTATGCCTATGTGTGTTGGTTTTCGTATATTTTGGGATTCGGGCTTGGAAGCGCAGGGGCCTCCTTTCCGGAGCAGGTCAATCGATCGGGCTGGTCGCAGGTCCCATAATCGCATTGATTTCCGGGGCTTCGCTATTTATCCTTCGATATTGGGATCCTGTCCGACTCCTGCCGATATTCATCCGATTAAGTCCGATCTTGTGGCTTTTGTTGCTACTAGGTATCCAGTCCGCCATTGTCATTCTCATAGCCAAGAATGGATTTTATCCAGAAACAATAGTGGATCGAAGGGACATCCTTTACACGACCGGTTGGATCTTTCTTGTATTTTTGTTGATATTCCTATTCGTTTTCTTGACGGGAATCGGTGTGACGCCGGATAGTGGGTATTGGGGTGAACCTGGAGTAGCCGTATTGGGATGGCATGCGGGTCTTGCCGTGTTGATCGGTTTTGGTGTCTTGCTGATTGGATTGAGAAAGAAGGGATCCGGTTATACCAACACCTTCGAGCTGATCCTGCCCGTATTAATATATTTTTCGGCTTGTGCATTATGGTTGAGTGTCCCGCTGGACGTCCTGCAAAACAGCTTTTACTCGCCAATCAGTCCGCCGGCGGAAATTCCCTTCCCCTACTCCGACGCCGGATTCTATGATTACCTGTCGCAATCCCTGCTGATCGGCACGGATTATCTGGGTGGTATACCTCCGAGGCCGCTGTTTGTTGCATTCCTTGGGGTGTTGCATTTTTTCATGGGCCAGAATTATCCCTTGATGATCACAGCCCAGACGCTTGTATTGTCTTTCTTCCCGGTCACCGTCTTTTTCCTTGGCAAGAAGATCCACTCATCCGCAGCCGGCGTGATCGCAGCTGCGTTTGCGATTCCCCGGGAGCTGGTTGGACTTTGGATCTCATCCAATACGCGCGTGGCAAACTCCAAGGTTCTTACGACCGATTTTCCGACCGCGTTGGCGATAGCGGTTCTATGCCTGGTGATCATCTGGTGGCTCGACCGTACGGACCTGAAATCAACGCTGGTCGCCGGCGGGGGTTTCGGGCTGCTCCTGCTTTTTCGTACACAGTCCTTCTTCGCGTTGCCTGTCATACTGTTGTTGGCATGGTTTGTCATGAACAAACGCACAAAAGAGTGGGTCCGATCCACGCTGGTGTTTGGAGTGGCTTTTGTAAGTGCCGTCGCCCCATGGGTGATTCATAATTTCCAGGTGACCGGAAAAATTGCATTGGACGACCCGCGTCAGGCGGCGATCATATTCAGCCAATATTCCTTCACGGGAAACCTGGATCTTAGTCAATATGATCCCGAGCAGGACAGTGTTTT
>VGNF01000094.1 GCA_016866195.1 Chloroflexota bacterium
GGGGGCCGCTGCGTGGCGATCGTCGACGACAAGGATTATGCCGAAATGATGAAGAAGAAAGCCGGCATGCCCAAGACGAAATTCGGCGATGCCTACCAACCCGCGCATGTCGAGAGCCTCAACAAATTGAGCAAGGAAAACATGAAGTAATGAAAGGCGAGGAAACCCCCAGAGCCATCCGCTCCGGGCGGGAAATCGTATTTCGACTGGAGACAAAATAATGCCCGTAGATTTAGAACTTGAGGCCGTCCTGCGGCCGATCCAATATCCGATGGTCCCATACCCGCCGAAAGTCATCACGCTGGCCAATGGCAAGAAAATGGTCGTGCGGCAGGCGGTGCGCGAGGATGTTCCGGAGATCCTGAAATCCGTCCATCCCTGCCTGTTTATCGAGAGGGATTACTACGATATCGTCAGCGCCCGTTTATACGGGGAGCTGCTGGCCTGGTATCGCTATCGGGTGAAGAGCGAATATTGCCTGATGGGACAGGTGGATGGATTCCTGGTGGGCGTCGTCAACGGCCGGATGGAGAACGAAAAGGTGGGGATGAGTTATCACACCCTTGCCATCGACCGCGGCCTGCGCATTGGCTCGCACCTGTTCGCGGCCAAGATGGAATACCACATGGAGTACCTGAACCAGGAGGAGGTGTTGATCGTCGCCGAAAGCCCCATCGGATTCCGCCGCTGGATGATCGAGTATCCCCTCGAGAAGACGACCATCCCGCACGAACTGGGCGGCGGGGATTCCTACCGACTGACGCGGGAGATCTATTTCAATGCCAAGCCGAGGCTGGTGGTGGGCGATCGCCCGGTGCCGCAGGAATTGATGGATGAGGCTACGACTGCGATCAAGTTTGCCGATGACGACACGATCCGGGAGCGAATCGCCGGTCTGAAAGGGAGATGAGCCATGAGAGACGTTGCAATCATCGGTGTCGGCATGATCCCCTTCGGCAGGCGGGACGAAGATACCCTGATGGACATGCTGGCCTATGCATCCCTGAAGGCATTGGACGATGCGCGTCTCGGCGAAAAATCCGTGGACGCGGTATACGTTGCCAACATGGGCGGCGGGATTTTGCAGCGCCAGACCGCGATCGCCAGTTCGCTGGTGGACCGGCTCAGCCTGCTCCCCGCGGCGGCGGAAACCATCGAGAATGGACCCGCTTCTGGAGCCTCGGCGATTAAGAACGGCATGCTGGGGATCGCCGCCGGCTTCTATGAAACCGTGCTGGTGGTCGGTGGCGAGAAAATGCGCGAGGTTACGGGTTGGCGCGCCACTGATTTTGTAGCCAGCATGACCCATCCACAGGCGGAATATCCGTATGGCATCACGTTGCCCGGCATGGCCGGAATGTTCACACGCCTGGGGATGGAAAAGCATGGCGTGACTCGCGAACATCTGCTGGCCGTCTCCCTGAAGAACCAGGAGATGGGAACGTTGAATCCTTATGCGCACGTCGAGATGGCGCTGGACCGAGATGGAATCTTCGACAGCCCGCATGCAGTGGTCAACAACCCCACCTCCGCCGACCCGCTGCATCTGTACGACCTGTGTCCGGTCAGCGACGGGGCCGCAGCCATAGTTCTGAGTTCAGTGGATTTCGCCAAGAAACTTGGCAAACCATACGCCGTCATCGCCGGGTTCGGTCAGGCGACGGACACCCACACGCTGGCCGAGCGCGAAGACCCGACCGATCTAAAAGCCGTCACATTGGCGGCGCAGCAGGCCTTCGCCATGGCCAAGATCAAGCCGGCGGACATCGATGTGGGGATGTGGCCGAATTACACGATGCCTTTACCATCCTCGAAATCGCCGAGAGTGAACATGTCGGTTTTTTCAAGAAGGGGGAGGGCGGCAAAGCCGCCGCAGCCGGTAAGACTCGTCTCGGTGGTCAGATCCCGATCAACCTCTCCGGCGGCTTGAAAGCGCGCGGCCATCCGGTCGGTGGCACCGGCGTGGCGCAGGTGGTGGACCTCGTCTGGCAGTTGCGCCACGAGCTGCCCGAGAACCGGCAGGTGAAAAACGCCGAATACGGCCTGACGGTCAATTTTGGTGGATTTGGAAATAACGTCTTGTGCTTTATCCTCCGGAGGGTGCAGGCATGAAAAAAGAGATCGCCATCACCGCCTACAAATGCAGGAAGTGCGGAAAGCTGCATTACCCATTCCACGACCGCTGCCTCGAGTGCAAAGGGCGTGAATTTGAAAAAATCAAACCGCAGGGAAACGCGAAGCTGCTCACCTACACGGCGATCTTCAACCTGCCGTGGGGTTTTGATCAGCGCTTCCTCATCATCGGTGTGGCTGAATTTGAAAACAAGGTCAAGGCTATGGGGCAGATCAAGGCGGATTCGGTCGACCAGCTGAAGGTCGGGATGAAAGTCAAACCCAGCTGGGAGCCGGTGCGCGTTCAATACGGTGAGGACGTGTATGGCTTGAAGTTCGAGCCGATGAAATAGTCAGCGGGCAATCCACATACAATCAGGAGGTGACAGCCGCTTCTTAGGTGGCTGTCACCTTTCTACACAAAATACCCGTATGCATCTTCTCGGGGAGAGTATCATCTGCCGGGATGGTGTCTTTTGCTGTGGTTCCCTGGTCGTGATTTGCATCACACCAGCCGCTCCTGGCGGAGTCGTGTCGGCGAAAATCAAAACCCCGCAAATGCCGTTCATCCCGACCTCTCAGCGGCATGTATTGTTGGCTGCAAAAGGTATTCAAGGATGGACAGTCGACCGTCGGCTGCCATCAATCGACCATATTCCATTGCTTCTTGTCCATGATCCATCACCCTTGATCAATCCACGAAGGAATAAAATCCATGGCAAAAAAACCATCAAAAACAAGATCCAAGGCGCGACAGGATGATCCCGAAGAACCCGTCTGGACCTATCGCGGCTACCATCTCCAGACCGGCGAGTTCGTCACTGCAATGGTGCATTTATTTCGGGCGGAGATACAGCGCGCAAACGTCTGGAGGCAGAGACTGGATACCACCACCAACTGGGCAGTGGTTGCCACGGGTGCGACCCTCTCTATCGCTTTCAGCCAATCCAACGTCCATCATGCCATCATTCTATTGAATACCCTGCTGGTCCTGTGGTTCCTCTTCATAGAAGCCCGTCGGTATCGGTATTATGAATTGTGGAGTTATCGTGTACGGTTGATGGAAACGGATTTTTACGCAGCCATGTTGGTCCCTCCATTTCACCCCTCGCCGGAGTGGGCCGAGAACCTGGCGGAAAGCCTGCTCACCCCGAGTTTTCCGATATCCGTATGGGAAGCCTTCGGCCGGCGATTGCGCCGGAATTACCTCTGGATCTTTTTCATTTTATTTGCCGCGTGGATCGCGAAATTGTGGTTGTTCCCTGCCTCCCCCGCGAACATGGAGGAATTCCTTCAGCGTGCCGCCATCGGGCCGGTATCCGGCGGAGGGCTGCTCGCGCTTGTAGTTTCATTTCACATCTTCCTGACTCTGGTCGCCATTGGCACGATCACCATGACCCGCGCCACAGGCGAGGTGCTGCCGCGCTTTGGTGAGGATTCGGCGACAGTTGCTCCTTCTGCGGGGGGGAAAACGAAAGGATTGCGCGCCTGGATCGCTGCGCGCCAACGCCGCCGCCAGCTTTTGGCCCTGATCATCACCGCCAAGGCACAAGCGGTTTCTAATCGTATTCTCTCCGATCTTGGACGCGGGGTCACGGCCATCAGCGGAAAGGGCATGTACACGGGCGGGGATCGCACCGTGCTCATGTGCGCGCTGACAGTTACCGAAGTGCATAACCTCAAGACCGCCGTTTCCAGGGAAGACCCACAAGCTTTTGTGATCGTATCGCCCGCGCAGGAGATCCTGGGGCGCGGATTCAAACCACTGGAGGAGGAGTGAATGCAGGTATTCGGCTCAATTCTTGGAGTTCCCGAGAAGAAAGTTCAGGCAATGATGGGGGCAACAACTAGTATTAAAGCGCAAAGTTCGACACCAGAGGGCATCTCTTACGTTGAGATGCACAGGCGGACGCTCTCTAACGTCTGCCCACCTTGCGCTGTAATGCTAGGAAGCACTGCAAATGAATAATCCGCCGGCCGGGCCGGATTGCCATCGGAAAAGAAGGCGGGGACGAGATCGTAAACGGGTTCGAAGTATCCAAGGGCAATTGCGATTCTCTTCTTGGCGTTGATTGGCCGTCAGGTGAAAGAAGAAGGACACCGGGATCGACCCAACCGCAGCCGAGCGCACTTTCACAACAACCGTGCCGCCTCCCCAACCAGCCTGGACACATACTCAAACAATTCTCTCTCCAGGAATACCCTATATGATCCTGGGATCTCGCTCGGCTCGGGAGCCCTGAATGTGGCCGGCAGGTGATCGACAGCCTTGAGTTTGCCCTTCCATTCAAGCACCTTCTGCCATGTACCCGGCTGCCCAACACATCGATAGCGTGCGAACTTCGCCTCGGCGGAACCGCCTTCCAGATTCGCTTCCAAAAGGACATCTTTTCCCTTATCGGATATATCCTGCCAGGCCGTGATCAAGGCGCCGAGTTCCCTTGCCAGGCTGGCGGTGGAATTCCGCACTTCATCTGTATCCCCATGTAATACTTTATTCCTTGCCGTGGAATTCAGCCGGGATACGCAATCCTCGGGAACCGGGCGTGGATTCGCACGTTGATTCGTGTGAGAATCGTAAAGCGTGGCATCCAAACGCTTGAGTTTCCATCGGCCCGGTTTGAATTCGATCCCCTCCCTGCGAGTAATATACGCGGATGGATGACAATTCTTCGGCAACTCCTGCGCCTGGGCTTGACTTTGCCAGGTCAGCTTCAAACTGGCATTGCGCAATACCCATACTGCAGCCAGGAGAACGCCGCCGCCGATCCCCAGACCTCCCAAGAAAACAAGAAGAATCAGAAGGATTGGAATGCCGTTGTCACCCTCTGCCGGCGGAGGTTCGAACGGTGGCTCTTCGGGCGGAACCTCCCCGGGCGGCGGCTCTGCCGGCGGCAGGGTTGGCAACTCCCCTTCATGGACGAAAAAACCTCCCTCCAGAAATGCGGTGACTGGTTCATTCTGCCCGAGCGATGCGATGACTGCGATTCCGCGCGGCCCTGCAGGAGTATTTTCGGGAATGAAGATGGAGACGACTATTTTCTCATTTGATTCCACCCTGATATCCCGCACTTCAACGCCTTCGATTTCCACCCCCACTACTTTTACCCGATGAAATCCCTCTCCATATATCACCAGTTCCATTTGCGCGCCAGGCCAGCCCTCCGGCGGTTCCACCGCATATAAATTGAAAGGGATTTCCTGTGCCGCAACATTTCCCCCGAAGGCGAGATAAACCAAAATGGAAACGAATGCTGCAGTTAATCTTGCGGTCCGCATATACGCCTCCTTCCCCGGCCTTAAAAAGGACCTGAACCATGGATTATCATCCCCTCGAATCTTTTAAGACGACCATTTCACCAGCGGCAGATTGCACCCGCGCGCGGACATAGTACCATGATTCCGAGGCTGGATGATCGATCCGGAGGTGATCACATCCCCCTGCCTCAGCCACCCGCCAACCTGTGCGAACCGACCGGCAATATAAACCACAATATCCAGAAAGTCTCCTGTCAGGGCTTGCGGGTCAGTCACTGGCGGCAATCCCTCTCCTTGCCCTGACCAGCTCGCGCGGAGGTGGAGGTTTTGATCCTCGAAGGTGTCGGCAACCTCGCCCGCTGAACCAACCTGCTTGTTATCATTCGGATAGCACATTTGTTCGCTCGAAATGCGTTCGTTACAAGCTCAACGGGATGAGGGCTCCGTTCGCTGATCCTGAACTTCTTCTGGTGAAATCATGCCATTCGTCCACACACCTTTATGGTAAAAATCGTTGGAGGCAAAACCGATGAAATCCCATTATGAAATCCTGAATCATCTGATGACAGAAAAGATCGTTGCCATCGTGCGCCTGGACGAAGCGGACCAATTGGTACGGGTGGCGGAAGCCCTCAAGGCGGGCGGAATCACCATCATCGAATTTACATGCTCGACGCCGGGCGCCCTGGACATGGTGCGGGAGGCCTCCGCACATTTTGGCAATCAGGTACTGATGGGCGCCGGCACCGTGCTGGACCCCGAAACCGCGCGAGCCGCGATACTCGCCGGCGCGCAATTCATCGTCAACCCGACCGTCAACCTGGACACGATCGAGTTGTGCAAACGGTACGGGAAGCCCATCATCTCCGGCGCCATGACGCCAACGGAAATTCTCAACGTCTGGGAGGCAGGTGCAGACCTGGTAAAGGTCTTTCCCATCAGCGCAGTGGGCGGGCCGGAATACATCAAAGCTGTGCTCGCGCCATTGCCGCAATTGAGGCTGGTTCCAACCGGTGGAGTCACTACCGAAAACTCCGCAGCCTATCTTAGAGCAGGCGCGGTTGCTGTGGCGGTCGGCGGCGGACTGGTGGATAAAAAAGCCGTCGCCAGGGGGGATTGGGCTGCGATCACTAAAGAGGCCGAGCGGCTTGTGGCTGTGATCCGGTCCGCCTAGCACAGGTAGTGGCGCGCCTCATGATTCAGAAGGGGCATGGGAAGATCATCAAGCTCGCCTCCATGCTTTCCTTTCAGGGGGAATCACCGTTCCGGCCTACACCGCCTCCAAGAGCGGCCTGGCCGGGATCACGCGTGCCTTGGCCAACGAGTGGGCGAAACACGGGATCAACGTCAACGCGATTGCGCCCGGCTACATGGCCACGGAGAACACCGCCGCCCTGTGAGCGGACGCGGTCCGCTCGGCCTCGATCCTCGAGCGCATCCCCGCTGGTCGCTGGGGGATGCCGGAGGATTTGCAGGGCGCGGTGGTTTTCCTCGCCTCCGCCGCCTCCGATTACATGCACGGATCCATCCTCACCGTGGATGGGGGCTGGCTCTCCCGCTGAGGGAAGAGGGGTACTCCACCGGCGCCGGGACTGACGCGTAACTGAAATATTCAAGCGGGCGGGATTCAGTAGTATTAAGTGATATGCAGTCCAATTCGCTAATTTCCAGGCTCATCGAAAAAGCCGCGAACAGGCGGCCTAATCCCTCCCAGCTTTGGATTCTGCTCGGACTGTCCTCCCTTTACGTAATCACCTACCCCTTTCTCAAAATTCCTCTGCTGATTTCTTTCCCCGCTGCTCTGGCAGGTTGGTTCTACCATCGCAGGGGCGGATTCGCCGCAGGGATTCTTGCGCTCCCAATCAACCTGGTCCTGTACGACATGTTTACAGACCAAGTAAGCTGGAGTTTTCTTGTCACGCTCGAGAACGGATTTCTGATCGGACACTTCCTGACGTGGCTGATATGCATTGGGGTTGGCTATCTGAGCACGGAGGTCGAAAACCAAGCCCGCATCAACCAGAGATTGTATGCACGCGAGCGATTCCTCACACTGATCAACCAGGTTACCCGCGCCGTCATTGAAAGCAGGGATCCGGACGCGGCCCACGAGTCGATGATCTCCCATCTTCTTCAGTCATTCACTGCCGATCACGCGCACCTGGTCCGTTGGGACGGCGATTTACAGCAGATGGATTTGATCCTTTATTCCCATTCCGATGATTTCCTTCAGGTGGACCACATGGTGGCCCGGGAGGAGGAACAGCCGGCCCGGGAGTTACTGCAGGTGATGCGGGTGACCCAGCTCAACGACCTGCAGATGTCGCATCAGAATCCCTACCCGCCTCAGCTGAGTGAAATTTCGCAGGGTACGCGTTCAGCCTTGGTTATTCCATTGACCACCGGCGAGTACAAATTCGGCACGCTGGTCCTTGGATTCAAGTCCGCCCGCAGCTTCTCTTCGGATGAGATCGAATTGGTGGAACTGGCCAGTTCCCAGTTCGCCATGGGCTTGCGTACCATCCAACAGGAATACCGTCTCGGGAGGCAGTTGCGGGAGGCAAATTCGCTCGCCGCCATCGAACAAGCCCTGAGCGAAAGCGAGCGGGTGGATCTGGAGACCGTGCTGCAATTGATCGTCGATTCGGCCAGGGAGTTGATCCCCAAGACCACCCATGTCGTTCTGCATCTGCTGGACGAGGACCACAAGCAGCTGATCCCGCGCGCGGTGGCGGGGTTTACATCCAGTACCAGATCGAGCCTGCGCATGCGCATTGGTGAGGGAGTGGCCGGGCAGGTGCTCGCAACGGGAGATACCATCGCCATTCCGGATATCCGAAGCGATCCGCGCTTCCTCGACCAGACTGGGCCGGTCTCCTTCCGCTCCCTGATCGTGGCTCCGGTCGGCAGCAGCCAGAAGCGCGTGGGGACGATCAGCCTGCACAGTTACGATATGGGAGTCTTCCATCCGGCCGACATTCGCCTGTTGAGTGCCCTCGGCACGCAGGCAGCCATCGCGATCGAGAACGCCGACCTGCTGGAAACCACGCGGCAGGACTATAAGGAAATGAACGTCCTGTATCACATCTCCCGCACGCTCTCCACCTCCTTGAACTCGGAGACGATCCTGCGGGATGCGGTCGAATTCCTTCAAAATACCTTTCATTTTTACTACATCCAGGTCTATGTGATCGAGCCAGGCAGCGGTGTTCTGCGAGCGCGGTATGGAGCGGGCCATGCACTCAGCCAATCGAACGGGCAGGAACATACCCTTCCCTTGGGGACGGGTATCCCCGGGCACGTGGCGGAAACGGGAGAATCCTTTTTCACGAATAACGTGGATCGTGTGATCTTCCACCACGCGGATCCGCGACTGCCCGAAACCCGCTCCGAGATGGCTCTGCCGATTAAGAGCGAAAACCGGGTGCTGGGAGTGCTGGATGTTCACCAGACCAGCTCGGAACCTATAACGCTTCGGCAGATGAAAGTGATGAGCACTATTACTCATCAACTTGCGCTCGCCCTTCAGCAGGCGGAGATGTATTCGGATTTGCAGGATTCGCTCAAGGTGGAAAAGCAGATGCGCGACAAGTTGATCCAGGCGGAAAAGCTGGCGGTGGCCGGACAGCTGCTGGCTTCGGTTTCGCACGAATTGAACAATCCGCTTCAAGCCATCGAAAACGCACTGTTCCTTTTGCGTGATGAGAAAAACCTCTCACGTCAGGCACTTCAGGACCTCGAGACCATTCTCTCGGAAACCGATCGCATGACAACGATCCTAAGCCGCCTGCGGACCACCTACCGCCCCCCCCAGGCAGAGGATTTCGAGGAAGTTCAATTGAATACCATCATTGAGTCCACCTATGCGCTGACCGCCACGCTGCTGCGCCACAAGGGCGTACAATTTCATTTTGCAGCCGATCCACACCTGCCGGCCGTATCTTGCATCCCGGATCAGATCCGTCAGGTGATGCTCAACCTTTTCATGAACGCGGTTGAAGCCATGCCGGGCGGCGGAAACCTTTCGCTGCAGACGTGTCTCGACCCGGGTTCAGACCGCATATTGATCTCCGTCCGCGACAGCGGGATTGGTATTTCGCCCGAAATTCAATCCCACATGTTCGAGCCCTTCTTCACCAGCAAGGAAACCGGATCCGGATTGGGATTATCCATCACGCGCGATATTGTGCAGCAGCACCAGGGGGATATACTGGCAGAGAATCACCTAGGCGGCGGAGCCATCATCAAGATCTGGCTTCCGATCAGGAGAGCGGCATGACGTTATCCGGCAGGATTTTGATCATCGACGATGAGGAATCCCTGCGCCACACGCTGGCGCGCATTCTGCAGGGAGCCGGACACGAGGTCACCACCGCCGGGAATGGAATGGAGGGTCTGGCTTATCTTTCCGGTGCGTCCTTCGAGCTGGTTTATCTCGACATTCCCATGCCGGATATGAGCGGTCTGGAGGTATTGAAGGCCATTCACCAAAAACACCCGGATACGCCCGTGGTGCTGTTCACCGCCCAGCCGGATATGAATTCTGCCATCCAGGCTGTGCGTGAAGGCGCCTCGGACTATTTGCTAAAACCGCTGCAGCCGCAGACGATCATTGATCGCACTCAGGCGATCCTGGTCAAGCAGGAAAAAGAACAGCGCCGGCGCACCATCCAATCCCAGATCGAAGCTCTGCAGACGGAATTGCACGGCATCGAAAGCGCTGAGGGGGGTCCGGCCGGCGAACAGGGCTCGATCGCAACGGGTGAGGATCGGTTCTTCGTGCGCGGCAAACTTCGGCTGGACTTGCACGCCCGAAAGGTGACGATCGGAGATCGAAGCGTAAGCCTGCCGCCCACATCCTTCGATTACCTGCTGGTCCTGGCGCGGCATTCCCCCAATGTGGTGGATTACCGCACGTTGGTCGTCGAAGCGCAAGGGTATAAAGCCGATGCTCGCGAGGCGCAGGAACTGGCCAAGTGGCACATCCATCACATCCGCCAGGCGATCGAGCCGGATGCCTCAAATCCATCCCACGTAATCAATGTGCGCGGCTCGGGGTACCGCTTGGTGGTCGATTAATAATTGCTTTTACGCAGCTACATTGGTCATGACCACAGAGTCGAAAAGTACAGAGAGAATAACTCAGCGAACTCAGTGTCTCTGCGATCGGAATCAAGTAAGGTCACTTAGTAACTCACCTTACGAAGTGTCATTCTGAGCGAAGCGAAGAATCTATGGTTTCACGGTGGAGACCCTCACTTGCACCGCACCCCCACTCGCTTCGCTCGGAGACTTCGTGCGTACGTTGCAGCGCAGGTACGGTGTGTCCCCGTCTCGGGCGAGCGCCCGCGCGGGGCGAACGGCCTTCGGGAGGGAAACACGGCGAGGGTCACGGAAAAGTGCGTAAGGTGAGTTAGCAAGGTAGACTTGCCTGGACAAATTAATTAAGGGTGGAGATTTAGATCCACTTCCCAACTTTTCCCAACTTTTTTATCTCCATCCCTAACGGAGGCTTCCCCAATTCCGAGGAAAATGAGTGCATAGATCATGACTACACTCGCTCCAACACCCTCACCTACCCGAACACGCGTCCTGGTCGTGGACGACCACCCGGGCATGGCAGATACCCTGGCTCGAGCCGTCTCCCAGCTGGGTCCGGAGATCGAAGCCATCCCGGCCATGCGCGGCAAACAGGCGCTGGACATCGTCAATGAAAGCCCGGTGGACATCCTGATCACGGATTTGATGATGCCGGATATGACCGGGCTGCAATTGATCGAAGCCTTGCAGGCCCATCCGACAGGCCGGCCGACCTACATCATTCTGATCACGGCCTACGACGTGCCCGGACTTAAGGAAACCGCCCGGCGCCTCAAATTGCACGAAACCGTGATCAAGCCCTTCCGTCCGGAGAAGATCAGCCAGATCGTTTCCCGGGTGCTCGAAGAAATGGGACGGTCAATACCCGCACAGGCCGCGTCTGTCGCACGCCAACCGTTCAAGATCCTGATCGCAGACGACGTGCCGGACAATATTGCCCTGCTGGCACGATACCTTCAAAACGAAGGATGCACATTTGTCTCCGCGGCGACCGGGATCGAAGCCCTGGAAAAAGCGAAGTCTGAAAACCCGGATTTGATCCTGCTGGATATTAACATGCCGGGGATGGATGGTTTCGAGGTGCTCAAGCGCATTCGCGCGGATCAGGCGCTCGCCCATTTGCCGGTGATCTTCCTGACCGCCGCACGCCCGGACCCGGTGGACGTGCAGACCGGCCTGAACCTGGGCGCCGACGATTACGTGATCAAGCCCTTCGACCGCCGCGAGTTGATGGCGCGCATTCACACCAAGCTGCGTGTGAAGGAGTCGGAGGATGCGATCCGCCGCCGCAACCGCGAAATGAACATAA
>VGNF01000095.1 GCA_016866195.1 Chloroflexota bacterium
TTTTTATCGGTAGCGGCGGCGGGGCGGACTTGGACTCACCGCAGCAACGGAGTCATCATCTGCTCGAAGCCGCCGATGTGGCGGGGCCGTGCCCCGCCGTCCGCTGCGGGCTGTGTTGGGCAGTTATTTTCCCCATCCGCCCTCTGAATATAAAGCATAGATCTGCGCTGCCGTGAGAGCTTGGTTATATACACTAATATCATCGATTGTCCCTTGGAAATAGCCTAAGTTCTTCCAACTATCAAAATACTCTTGAGGAGGATCAGGCCACGTTCCTATTCTTCCGGTTCCAGATGGAGTATCAATCGTAGAAGCCTCGAATATTTCTTCAACGCCGTTGACATATAAGGAAACTGAGCCGTCCATATATACAGCAGCTACATGATACCAATGATTTAATTCCAATACTGAACTGCTGCTCTGATTTATATTACTGTAGGTGTGAAATTGGAGACTTCCGTTTACTAGCTGAATTTCTGATAATTGATCTGTGTTATTTATTCCCCAAGCGAAAATAGTAGGTCTTGAGCCCAAACCTGGAAATAGCTCAGGAGGATATCCTTCTACTTTCACCCAGGCAGAAATTGTTCGGGGAGAATTTCCTAATGGCAACTTCGATGGATCAAAAGAAATATAGTTATCTACACCATTAAAATAATAGGCGTTATTAGAAATACCAAACCGATCAGTTGCTAATGTTGCCCCATGGACTTGACCATTATTGTGATTGGGGCTCATGTCTTGAGCATTACCACTGAATGGATAATATAGGACAATACCAGGAATGGTAAGTGCGACAGGTGTTAGAGTCGGAGATGAAGTATTGCATCCTGCCAAGAACAGAACGGATAAGACAAAAACCATTCCCAAGGTGTTTGTTAGTTGTACAAACATTTTTGACTTCACGTAAACCTCCTCCTAAATATAGGCTGTTATTCTACCGCCCAACGATTAAGGATTGATGCGGCGCGTGGGGAGCAAGAAGCAAGGGCGTGGAAGCAACAGCCGCCGCATCTGTCCGAGTTGAACTAAGCCGCACGCCAGGGTGGCTTCGGATTGACGCTGCTCTGGGAATTGAAGCGCGCTTGCATCTTGGAATCCTGCGTCTTTGGGGTGCGGTTTGAAAACTTGAGAGGGATTATACGCTGATGAAAGCCGCCTGACAAGAAAGATGAGGGCTGGATCGAGCGAAAAAAGATGCTTCGGGTGACGAACAGGGATAGTAAACCATGACAGCGAAAGACCTTCGTTGCCGGGAACAAGGGGAAGGGCAAGATTAGGGATGGGTTCATGGAGAACGAGCCAGAGGACGTGGAACAGCGCAGGGGGCGAGGATGCGCAGGAAGTCGAGCGGCTGTCCGCAAGCCGGACAAAGGAACTTTGGGGAAGGTGCAGGAGAAGGAGACGTTTCCGGTGGTGAAGTGGGGGTCGGCTGTCCAAGCAGTTTTTTTGCCAGGCTGAGAGCGGCGCGTTGATTGTGCGCCAGGAAACCGAAATAACGCACCTTGACGAAGCTCTTGGGGAGGACATGCTGGAGGAAGCGTTGAATGAACTGTTCCACCGGCAGGGTGCAGCGTTTGATCTGGCCGCTATCGGAAGCGCGATATTCGAAGGTCACTTGCGATGTTTCCAGGCTGCCCTTATCGATGAAGGCGATCAAACGGCGATTGCTAAATGCAACTCGGTAGATGTAAGCAGCCAGATACTTGAGAGCGGCCTGTCCATCCCCTACTGGCAGGCAATGGACCACCCAATCGCGAGACCAGGCTTTGTGGGGAACCTGGGCGTAGCGTGGCGATTTGCGCAACAGGGTCTGAAAATGGGCGCGAAACAACTTGGAAAGCGCCTTGACCGGGAACAGGAAATCCGGGCGCGAAGGTATCCAACGACCATCCTTCAAGCCTCCGCTTGGGACGAGATAGTGAACATGGGGATGATAGGCCAGGTTGCGCGTCCAGGTGTGCAGGACTCCCACCATCCCGATCTGTCCGCCCACATAACGCGGGTCTTGCGCCAGGCGTTGAGCGGCTTCAGCCGAGGCCTGGAACAAAGCGTGATAGAAGCATTTTTGGTTCTGGCGCGCCAGGCGGCGGAATTCTTCCGGCAGGGTAAAGGTCAGCATGAAATAAGGAACAGGCAATAGGAGCGCGCGCTGCAACTCCAGCCATGCTTGGGTGCGTTCGTGCTGGCATTTGGGACAGTGGCGGTTACGGCAGGAATGATAGGCATAGACACTCTCGCCGCAAGCAGGACACACGAACACCTGCCCGCCCAGGGCATCGGTGCGGCAGCGTTCTATGGCCAACATCGCCTGGCGATGGCTGGGCAAGAGTCTATCGGTGTACTTTTGGCGATAGGCCGCGCCGTATTGCCGAAAGATATCCGCCAGTTCTAACGCCACAGTTTTGCGACTATATCGTTGATGGTTTCGCTGGCTTGAGCGTTGACCGTGGAAGTCAAGTGGGTGTAAATGGCAGTGGTTTCAGGCGAGGCATGCCCCAGATAGCCCTGGATGACGCGTAGGTTGACGCCCGCTTCCAGAAGATGGGTGGCATACGAATGCCGCAGGGTGTGTACGGTTGCGTCTTTTTTTACCCCGCTTTCCTGCAATGCTGCGCGAAACGCCTTCTGGACGCCGGTCTCGTGCATGAACCGGCTGGCTTGTGCGGGTGCATAAGGGAAGTGGACAGAAGGGAACAGCCAGGTAGGGTTGTGATGGGTCGTCCAATACCGCCGCAGCATGGTCAAGGCGGCCTCCGCCAAAGGTACGTAGCGATCCTTGCTGCCTTTACCCTGGCGAATGTGAACCATCTTGCGTTGCCCGTCAATATCCTTGACTTGCAGGGATACGCCCTCTAGTAAGCGCAGCCCACAGGCATAGATCGTGGTCAGGCAAACGCGATAGCGCATGTAATGAACACAATTCAAGATCTGCCCGACTTCCTGCATACTCAACACCACTGGCAGTTTCTTCTCTTTGGCCGGGCGGGCAAATTCCAGCGTGTGCCATTCCCGTTTCAGCGTATGCTCATAGAAAAACTTGATCCCGCACAACGCAATGGTATGCGTACTGCGCGAGACCCGTTTGTCGTTTTTCAGGAAGAGGAAGTATTGACGCAATTCCTCCTCGCTGATCTGCTCGGGCGATTTGTGATAGTGCGCCGCCAACTGGCGCACTGCCTGTACGTAGGACTCTTGTGTCCGTGGTGACAATCCCCGCAGTTGCAGGTCTTCGATCATCTTTTGTCGTAAAATAGACATGGCTATATCTCCTGTGTGAAGTGGATTTCTACACAGGAAATATAGCCTGTTTTGATGATAAGAGACGCTGTTTCAGAATTTCGCCCCGCTATCAGACAGCCCCCTGCGCGAAGCGCTTAGTTCAACTCGCGTATAAGCGGATTGCATAACGGCTTATAGGCGATCCGGATAAAAGGCGAAACGATTCGGCCTTTATACGGTCTTGGGTTAGAATACGCTGATAAAATTATAGCATAAACCCCCCCGGAGATATGATCCAACGGAAGATCCCCTGTGCCAGGAGCGACACCCAGGCACAGGGGATCGTTTATTCCCCTTTGGCGGTAATCAATAAACCTCCGGAGCCGGGCAGGCTCCGGAGATCATTCATCTGAAAACAGGCGTAAGCGGAATGACCGGCAGGATATGCCCGCTCAGGGCGAAGTCCGATAACTAACGTAGATGTCCGCTTCCAGCATGGTGGCCAGGTCGGCCGAAAAATAGTGGTGGACGAAATAGAGCGTCCTCCCATCGGGGCTCAGGGTGGGTTCCCCGGCGAAGGTGGTGACGATCTCCTCCGCCGCTCCCCAGGCGCCGTCCGCCTGGCGCAGGGCGCGGAAGATGGCCGGGCCGGGCTGGCCCTTCGCGCTCTGCCCGCAGTACCATAGTTCCTGTCCGTCAGGGCTGAGGTACGGCCAGCCTTCCCAGTTGGGCGTATTGACGGATGGCCCGAGGTTCTCCGGTCCGCCCCAGCCGCCGGGGGTCAGGCGGGAGACCCAGATATCGAGGTCGCCGTGTCCGCCGGGGCGCGCCGAGTGGAAGTAGAGTTCCTGCCCGTCGCCGCTGATGTGCAGTTCGCCCACTTCGTATTCATCCTGTTTCAATTCATCCCCGGCGTAACGCCAGTCCTGCCAGCGCCCGCTCACCAGGACGGCGCGGAACCACTGGATGCCGGTATAGCCTTCGCGGGCGCTGCAGAAGTACAACAGGTCGCCCATGATGAATTCACAGCCGTCCAGCGCCAGTTCATCGGGACCGGCCAACAGGACGCGCTCCGGTTCGCTCCAGGTCTCCCCGGAGCGGCGCGTGACCCAGATGCCGGTCACGCCGTCGAAGAGTTGTTGCTCCGCCGGGATGCCGACATCGGGGGTGAAAAAGTAGTAAAGGGTCTCCCCATCAGGCAGGAGGAAGGGGCCGTCCTCCCCGCCCGCCGTATTGACCGGGTGGGGGAGCGGCACGGGCTGGCTCCAGCCTTCGATGGCGGTTGGCGGCCAGGCGTCGGACTACGGGCCGTATTTCACTCCCGGCAGGAGCGCATAGCGGTCGACCTGCGGGGGGACGGGGGCTGTCCCCCCGCAGGCGGGGAGGGACAGGGCAATCATGCAGGCTGCGATCATGAAATTTCTCATTATGGGTTCCTTCCTAATGCATTCATGCGGCTGTCCCTATTCTGGAGCGCCTTATTAGTGGGTTTCTTCGGGTTTTTTTACCGCAGAGTACGCAACCCCCACAGTTCGGGGGCGGGCAAGCGTAGAAAAATCCTTTGTTTTTTCTCCGCGAACTCCGCGCTCTCTGCTGTTGGAAAGGGTGCGGGTCATTCCCCCGCTTCATCGACCCCGGACTCGGATCTTTTCTGGAACAACGCCAGCAGCGATCCGCCCAACGCCAGGGACAGGACGAAGGGGGCGAAAAGGCACCAGCCGATGTAGGGCGTCAGGCAGGCCAGGAGCAGCAGCAAGCCGCCGCGGGCGTGACCCCAGAAGGGGGATTTGGCCGCGCCGATACGTTCGCCGAGCAGGGAGGCCAGGGCAACCAGTCCGTTCAGGGCAAGGATGGATAACAAGATGGCGATGACCAGCGCCAGGAATCCCAGCAGCACAGCGAGCAGCGCCGACAATCCCGACCAGGTATCGCGGATCAACCCGCCCAGCCAGAGCAGGATCACGCCTAGCGCCCCGAAGAAGACCAGGTTGACCAACCCCAGCAGGAAGGGCTTGCCGAGTGACGTTTCGAGTTTAAGGCGCGCTTTTTCCACCGGAGCGGGGAAGAGCAGGCGGATGACGGCGAGCATGGCGATCAATGCCACGGCGCCGAATGCGATGAGCAGTACAAAACCGAGTATTTCCATTTTTTGATCTCCTTATTTCGATGGTTGGGTTACCCTCCCGCAGATTCGGATCCTTCGTTCAGGACAGGCCCTGCGGGAGGATGACGGTTATTTACGGTACGAATCCCACACCTCCAGCGCCGGTTTTGGCGTGCGGTCGGCTTCTGTCAGGCCGACAGAGGCGAATATGCCCAGGGTGCCGATATCGTCTGCCTGGTCGCTGTCCATGTAGCGGGCGTACGAGTCCAGGTTGAAGTCGTTGATGAGCAGGTAGATCCAGAAGGCCAGGCGGTCGCCGCCGAGCTGCGAGTGGATGGCATTGATGTAATCCACCTGCGACTGCGGGTCGCCTGGGAAAGCGCCCACCGGCTCGGACGTGTACCCACCCTCGGCCACGGCCACCGGTTTATCGGTCCGCGCCAGGAGCGGGGCGTAGTAGTCCGTCGGGATGTCGCTCCCGGATTGGAAGACCGCGAACGGGTACGAGGAAATGACCCACAGGTCCAGGTTTGGCTCGAACTGTTCCACCTGTTCCCAGTTCGGCTCGTAAGGGGCGCCGTTGGCGACGGTTGGGAACAGGTTGCTTAGCTCCTCCCATTGGAAGGTGACGAAGACCTGCGTTTCCGGCGCTTCGGCCTTCACCAGGGCATAGACCTCGTTGTAAAGGCTCAGGTAATACTGGAAATCCTCGGGGTGGAAATCCTGGTAGGTATTGATCTCGGAGGCCAGGCCGAGGTATTTGGGGCGGAACTCGCGCACGATGCGCAGGGTGTAGTTGCGGAAGGCGACGCGCACATCCGGGTTGGCGAAACTGGCATCCCAGCCCTCCGGTAGCCCCTGGAACTCGCGGCGGTTGAGACCGTTGAGCGGGTCCACTACGAAGATCACCTCCAGTCCGTTCTGGTGCGCCAGCACATACTGGTTGTGGATGTCGGTGATGGCGGCGCTTTCTGCTTCGGCGCTGGCGGTGAACTCTTCCCAGGGGATGTTCTGCTGGAGCAGGACAACGTCCCCGTGCTGACCAATGGCTGCGTAGGTGTCCATCACGCTCTGCAGGCTGACCTCAGGCGGGGTGGGGAAAAACCCGTAGAGGGTACGCCCCAGGTCGTAGGGCGAACTCTCCAGCGTGGGGATGGGGACGGGTGTGCCCTGTGTTGCGCACGCCAGGCTGACGAGCAGCAGGGCGAACAAGGCGGCGGGTAGTTTGGGGTTCATTTTCGGATCCTTCGACAGGCTCATGATGACGCTCCGTTCCTGCGGCGCAGGAGAACGGCATTTCCCACGCCCCAGAGCAGGAGGGCAGAAAGGGCGAAGAAGACAAGGTTGGCGGTGCTGGCTTGAATAGCCGATGAGTGAATGGTGAATGGTGAATGGTGAACGGTAAAAAGTGATGCCGGGAGGGAAGGAATCTTTATCGCAGCGAGTGTTGTGACGGCCTGCGCCAGCCATTCTTGAGGCTCGAAGCGGACCTGCCAATCGGCGAGGACGGACAGAATTACGCCAATGCCGGTCCCGGCTTGCGCTGCCAGGGCCAGTTTCCAACCCAGGGCGAGGCGCGGCCGGGGCAGCGCCGCTAGCACGGAGGGGACCAGGTTGCGGGTCAACGGCTCGTCGGGGAGGGCGGCCAGGCTGGAGGTGAGACTTTCCAGGTCCGCCAGCGCCCGGCGGCAGGAGTCACACGCGGACAGGTGCGCGTCCGCGGCGGCGCGGGCGGGGGGAGCGAGGGCGTTGTCGAGATATTCGTTGCGTTGGGAGTCGGTCAGATGGTTCATGCGAGTTCTTTCAGTTTTTCGGCCAACAGTTTTCGGGCGCGGAACAGGTCGGATTTCACGTCACTCATGGGGCGGTTCAATGCTTCAGCCATCTCGGCGTAGGTCAACTCCTCGAAGTGCCGGAGTTCGAGCGCAGCCCGGTACCGCGGCGGAAGGGTCAGGAGAGCCAGGCGGATCTGGCGGCTGCGTTCCCTTGCGATGGTCTGCGGTTCCGGCAAAGGCTCCGGGGCCGGGAGACCGGACTCGTCGTCCAGCGGCAGGGGTTCGCGCCGCTCCAGCCGGTTCAGGCAGACGTTGACGGCGATCCTGCGCAGCCAGGGTCCCGCCGGGCGGGACGGGTCGAGCGTGTGGATGGACCGGAAGGCGCGCAGGAAGGCTTCCTGGGCGGCATCTTCGGCCTCCTGGCGGTTGCCGGTCATGCGGTAGGCGGCGTTGAACACTCCGGCCTGATGCAATTGCACCAGTTCACCGAAGGCTTCCCGGTCGCCTTGGGCGGCGCGAAGGGCCAGGGTGCGCTCGTCCATGTCTACTATGAATACAGGGATCGTACGGGAAAAGTTGCAAAAAAAGCCGGACGGACCCGGTACAGGCCGGGCCATTCGGCATACCTGGCAGGGGGATTACCTGCCGGCCAGGAGCAGTACGGCGGCGAACAGGCAGATCCCGCCCAGCCCGAGAGCCAGGCCGGCGATTTTGGTGGCGCGGGCGTGTTCCTTCCCGAAAATGCCGGCCAGGCCGAGGATGGCGCCGATGAATCCCAGGAAGGCGCTCGAACCGCCGCAGACGAAGAGCGGGGCGCCAACCAGTTGGATCCACTGCTGGGTGACGCCGGTCAGGGCGCACAAGCCGATGCCGAAGACCAGCGCCAGGGATGCGATCCCCAGTCCCAGGCTGGCATTGCCGAGGGGGTTGGGTTGCCGAGGATGTTCGGACATGGGACCTCCTTCCTTACGTCTCTGCCTCACCTTGCGCCGGGGCCGGTCCATCCTCCATTCGCTTGGGGAGGAAGGCCGATCCGACCAGGCCGCCGAGGGAGACGAGCGCCAGGATAACGCTCTGGAGCACGACCGGTTCCGAGATATTGTGGACGAAGGCTGTGGCCACCTGGTATCCCAGTTCTCCCAGGGAAGGACTCAGGTACGGTGGGAGTTGCACATATGCCGTCCAGGCCATCTCGAAGAACGGGACGACCAGGACGCCGATCGTAGAACCAAGACAGGAAAAAACGAAGACCGGGATCCCCCACCAGCGCAGCCATCCCTTTGCCGAGCGGACCGCGAACAAGGTGATCGCCAGCAGGAAACCCAGCGGCAGCAACGGGCTAAGGCGCAGCAGGATGCGCGCCGACAGGATGGCTCCCAGGAGGTCCCCTCCGAATGGGGAATCGGTCGTGACATCCGCCCCCGCTCCCGGCGGGGCGATCAGGATGGCTTCGTCCTGGAGACTGGCTGCCACCAGGTCCAGTTGTTCCCGGATCTGCGGCATGACCACATCCAGGACATCGTCCGGCGGGCTGCAAAAGATGATCTCGCCCATGGCAACGGCGCTCTCGAATTGGGACACTTCCTCTTCCGTGCAGGGGGGCTGGTTCTTGAGCAGGGCGACGATGGCGTGCATCCCTTCATCGCTGGTCAGCGCCTGTTTCAACCGTTCCAGCGGGACGGCGACCGTCTCGCGCTTGCCGTCCAGGTATTCCGCCAACTGGTCGAGGGCGCTTTCCGCCATGTACCTCAGGTCGGCGGGCGGCAGGACGGCGCCCAGGATGGCTTCCCAGGTCTCGGCGGTCAGGTTCTCCAGGTAGGGCGGCATCCCGCCCTCGGCCGGCAGCGCGCCGGTATCGGCGGCCGGGTCCGGGCCGAACTGGTCGAGGCAGGACTGCATGGCCTGGCCCTCCGCTTCGGTGGGCGCATCCTCGCCGCCAGCCAGCGCCAGGTAGCGTTCCAGGCCATATGCCTGCTGGTAGCAGGCCCGCAGTTCGGGTGAGATCTCTTCACAGACGAGCGGGTTCTCCAGGCAGGGATTGTAGGAGATGCTCATTGTAAGGGTCTCCGCAATGAGCGCCGGGAATTTTTCGTAGAGTTGGACCTCGGCCAGGATCTCCTTGAAGGTTTTGACGTTGAACAACGTCTGTCCGAGGTTGAAGAGCAGCAGCGCCAGCAGGGCGGTGACGACGAACAGGATTGCACAGACGACGGCGATCAACCGGGAGATGAACCAGAGGAATATTTTCATGGGGGATCCCTTTCTCCTTCCTGGCGGAGGAAACCTACAGATCGATGTAATCCTGGAGGACGGTATTGTCCTGCGAGCAACCGAGCACGGCCAGCAACTCTATTGCCTGACACGCCTTGCGTTCGGCGTCCATCCGGCTCCAGGTGGCGCTCTTGATCTCCAGGTAATGCCCCAGGTCGGGATGTTCGACCCGATCGAGGTTGACGAAGAATTCCGTCTCCCGGAAGCGCACCAGCCAGCGGCGGCGGTCCTTTTGCAGTTCCCGTTCCGCTTTGGGCCTGAAGTATTCCCGGTAGAAGCGCAGGGTCTGGAGCGCCGGGGCCAGGAAGCGGCTGCGCGAGAGCAGCACTTCGTGTTCGAAAGCGCCTTCGCGCGCCTGGCCGACCAGCGTCAGGCGGGAGCGGACGCTGGCGATCCGGCCTTCATCGTCGAGGAACTCATCCTCCCGGTATCTCAAACGGCCCTGGGCCGGGTCGTCGAAGAGGAAGTAGGTATCGTGCTGGCTGTAATGACGCTGGCGGATGATCTCTATCTGCGGGCTGGAAAGCCCGTCCAACGCCGGTTGCGGGTCCTGGATCCGGACCTTGACCTGCACTTCGAAACTTTCCTGTTCGCTGGAACCGCCGAGGGCGATCAGTTTCGACAGCACCGACTGTTCGCGCGCCATCAGGAAGGTATCGATCCTCCGGGCATAATCCTGCGCTGCGACTGCCAGGGCGCTTTCGTCCAAGGTCAACAACTCCCGCTTTGTCATCAGCCATTTCCCGTTGACCATCACGTCGGTCACGTCGCTTGCCTTGCCGGCATAGACGATCTGGGCATAGATGTTGGCCGGGTCGCGGCGGAAGTGGGGGGAGTTATGCAGGGTGCGCAGGTCCACCAGGATCAGGTCGGCGCGTTTACCGGGTTCCAGGCTACCGGCCAGGTCGCCGATGTGCAGGGCGCGCGCCCCGAGCCGGGTTGCCATGGCTAAAGCCTGCCCGGCGGGGACGACGGTTGGGTCGCCGGTGGTGGCTTTGGCGACGAAGGATGCCAGCCGCGCCTCCTCGAACATGTCCAGGTCGTTGTTGGAGGCCGGGCCATCGGTGCCGATCCCCACATTCAGTCCCATTTCGAGCATTTTCGCCACCGGGGCGAAGCCGGAGGACAACTTGAGGTTGGAGGATGGGTTATGCGCCACGCCGGCGCGGTAATGCTGGAGGGTATGCATCTCGCCGACATCGACATGGACGCAGTGCGCGGCGAGCAGTTTGGCTTCCAGCAGGCCCTGTTTCTTGATGTATGGGATGACCGGCATCCCGGTCTCCGTGCGCATGTTTTCCACTTCGAGCGCCGTTTCGGAGAGGTGGGTATGGAGCGGGATATCGAATTCCATGGCCAATTGGGCGGTGGCCTTCAGGATCTCGGGGGTGCAGGTGTACGGCGCATGCGGCGCCACCGAAGGGACGATCAGGGGATGCCCCTTCCATTTTTCGATGAAGGCGCGCGCCGCGGCCAGCGAATCTTCGAAGGAGGCGGCATCCGGGGCGGGGAACTTCAACACGGTCTGCGAACAGACGGCGCGCATCCCGGCCTCGGCTGTGGCGCGGGCGACATCCTCCTCGAAATAATACATATCGGCGAAGGCGGTCACGCCGGATCGGATCAGTTCGGCGCAGGCCAGTTGCGTGCCGAGACGGACAAAGTCCGGCGAGACGAACTCGCGCTCGACCGGCATCATGTAGCCCATCAGCCAAACATCCAGCCTCAGGTCGTCGGCCAGGCCGCGCAGCAGGGTCATCGGGACGTGGGTATGGGCGTCGATCAAGCCGGGCATGAGAACTTTCCCGCCGCAATCTACCGCCTGCCCGGCCTGGCAGGCAGCCCGCACTTCGGCTTCTGGTCCCGCGGCCAGGATCGAGTCGCCGCGGATGGCAAGCGCGCCGGGTGAAAAGATCTCCATCCGGTCGTTCATGGTCAACAGGATGGCATTGGTCAGGATGAGATCGGCTTTTGGTGGCATGGATGGCTCCTTGCTTGATTGTACCTGAAAAGGATGGCGGGGATGTTCACGGTCTCCAGTTCAGGAAAGCCTCCAACACCCGCAGGTTCTGGTGGAAGTCGGTGTGGGTATGGTCGGTCAGTTCGATATCCACGGCGGCAATGCCCTGGGCGGCGGCCCAATCGGTCAGGTTGCCGGTATAGAGGCAGCCGGTATGGAGCGGCGGGTACGGGTAGTCGCTGACGGCTGCCATGGATTCTGCCAGGGATTCGGACGGCGCAAAGGGCGGGACGCCGCCGGCGAAGATGCCGAGGGCGGCGCTGTGGTAACTGATGAGCGCGT
>VGNF01000096.1 GCA_016866195.1 Chloroflexota bacterium
CCCCGACCAGATCACAACCGCAAAGGAACTGGAGCGCCGGCTGACCCAGCCCCCGGCAAAATCCGCGGCACCAAACCCGGCCGCTGACCCCAAACCGAAAAGAATGGCTGCCAGCGACATCAACGTCTCTTCTTTCGGCCGGTATTCATGACACTGATCTCCTGCGGGGTATATCCATGTTCGAGCAGGTATTCTCTTTTTCCTTTCAAGGCCCCTGTCGGACACACGCCCACGCACTGTCCGCAAAGCACACACGTGGTTTCCGGAATCGGTTTTTCGAAGAATGTCCCAATCTGAGTGTCATATCCCCTTCCGCTGAAATTGATGGCATAGGTGTACTGCGCGTCCTCCGCGCATACCTGGACGCACCTCCAACACAACAGACACTTGGAATAATCACGGATGTACATCGGATTGTCGTCCATCAACTCCGGCCGGCGCGGTCGCGCATCCGGGAATCGCTGCACGTCCACGCCATATTCCTTGAACCACTCCTGGATGGAGTCGGTCTCTGAAAGATCCATGGTGGATGCGAGCATCTCCAGGATGGTTCTGCGTGCCCGCAAGACCCGTTCGCTTCGTGTCTGGACCTTCATTCCCTCCCTCGCCTCGAGGATGCAGGCCGGCTGCAGCAGCTTCACACCATCCACTTCCACAACGCACATGCGGCAGAGCGCATTGGGCGAGGTGGCTTCGTGGTAACAAATGGCCGGAATATCCAACCCGTTTGCACGCGCCGCTTCGAGCAGAGTGCTCCCTGACTCTACAACGATTTCCTTCCCGTCAATGGTCAAAGTGATTGTCATGGTTTCACTCACAGGATGTAAATTCAACCCGCCCGTTTGCTGCGATTGGGCCGGCGTGATGTTTTTGCGCTTTTCGATGGCTTTTTGGTCTTCCCTTTTTGTGCCCGAACGCTATCGGTACCCGGTTGTCGTGGTTCGTATCCGTTTTGCTCCGTCAAGCCGAATAAACCCGGCCATAAATTGATCGCGGAGAGAACTGCAGAGGCTGCCGTCTGTCCCAAACCGCACAAACTGGAATCGGTCATGGTCCAGCCAATATCCTGCAGGCGAGCGATGTCAGCAGGGTAAGGATTCCCTGTCGCCAATCGGTTCAAAATCTCTTTTTGGCGCTGCGTACCCATCTGGCACGGGTAACATTTTCCACAGGATTCGTGAGCGAAGAATTCGCCCAGACCGGCAACCACTTTCCGAAGGTCCCGCGATTCGTCGAAGACCATCACTACGCCCGATCCCAAGGGCAATCCCGCGCTTCTTAAGTCTTCAAAAGTAAGCGGAACATGCAAGGAAGAAGAATCGGCGAACGCTCCCGCTGCACCTCCGAGCAATATGGCTTTTAGAGATCCACCATTGGAAACCCCTCCGGCCATTTCAAAGAGTTCCCCCAAGGCTAACCCGAACGGAATTTCGTAAAGGCCGGGTTTCGTGATATCGCCGGACAGGCAAAACAGCTTGGATCCTGGTGATTTTTCTGTGCCTAGCCGACGGTACTCCAATGCACCATCCCGCAGGATCAAAGGGACGTTGCATAATGTTTCCACATTATTGATCACGGTAGGCAAATTAAACAAACCGTGAGTCGTCGGGAAAGGCGGCTTCACTCGCGGGAAACCGCGTTTCCCTTCGATCGACTCGAAGAGCGCAGTCTCCTCGCCACAGATATAGGCGCCCGCGCCCAGGCGAATTTCAATGTCGAAGTCCAGCGCGCCACCTCCAAGGTATCCGGCTGCCCTTGATTCTTCAATTGCCTGTTCCAAAACAGGCAGAATATAGGCGTACTCGCCTCGAAGGAAAATGATGCCATTACCAGCCCTAATAGCGTATGCGGCTATGCACATCCCTTCGATGACTCTATGCGGATCATCGAGCAGCAAAATTCGATCCTTGAAAGTTCCCGGCTCCGATTCGTCGGCATTGCATATGACATACTTCTGTTTGGAGATCGCCTGCGCGGCTCCCTCCCATTTGATGCCTGTCGGGAAGGCAGCTCCTCCGCGACCGACCAGGCCGGAGGCTTTAACTTCCTGGACAACCTGCTCCGGTCGCATCGTCAATGCCTTTTGAAGTCCGGAGTATCCGCCATATTGAGCGAGTAAAGTTGTCCCGTTACCACAATTGGATGTCAGCATGCGGACAGTTCCATACACTATCGAAATAGGCCGGCCCAACGCGTATTGGTCCTTATCCAGCTCGATCAGCGTCTCGGCCTGATCGTCCACCAAGGCGGCAGGCGCGAGTTCACACAAACCCAGGCAGGGGCTGGTTTCGATTCTTCTTACAGGAACCGGGCCGGAAAAGCCTCGATCGGGCGTATCATATTGGAGGCGAAAATCTCGAAAATGAGCCAAAATATCATCGGCGCGTTTTAGCGAACAGGCAAGTCCGGTACAAACATGAATGGTGCTTTTTCCGGACGGTTTATTGGTGAACATGGAATAGAATTCGATCACTCCATGAATGTCCGCCAGTGGTATCCGCAAGGAACGGGCGATGGCAATGGAAACGCTCTCCGGCAGCCAGCCATAAAGCTGCTGGGCTGCATGGAGTGCAGGTAACAATCCCGATCTGCCAAGGGGGATATATTTTTCTATGGCAGATTGCAACGGCTCCAGATCAAATTCGGACATTAATGCTCCAATCGGCTGAGTATAGACGGAAAGGATAAGTCTGACAAGCAGCGATGTCTTGTTGTGAACATTCCCGAAGCAATCAAACTTCTAGTGCCCAATCAACATAAAGATGCAGGGCAAAAGCGGCGAATTTAAGCTTCTCTTGCCGCCAATTTAAAGTTGTTTGGGTACTAGAGACGATTGAAGGCTTTCGGGTTCTTATCAAGTTCGCATGTGGAACGAAATTCAGGCGGCTTGCGCGCCTGGGTTGCCTGTTCAAAGGCATACGCCAGTCGAATAAGCATGGCTTCCTGCCACGCCCTTCCGATGAAGGATAAACCGATCGGCAAACCAGAGATCGATCCCGCGGGAACCGTAAGATGCGGATACCCTGCAACTGCGGGAGGCGAGGTGCTTTCCATATCCCAATTGATCGAATCGCCATTAATCATGTCGATCAACCAGGCCGGCCCTCCCGAGGGGACGACGATGGCATCCAATTTGTACTTCTTGAATACCGAATCGATTCCATTCCGGCGCGTAAGCAGGTGGTTTTTCGCGAGAGCCGTCCGGTACTTTTTGTCCTGCAAACCGTTCTTCTCCTGGGCGGAAAGCATGCGTTCCTGCCCAAAATATTGCAGCACCCGGTCACGATGATCCTCGTTGAATCGGATCACCGCCTCCAAGGACTTTAACCTTGCGCGGGATTCGCCAAGATATTTGTTCAGATCGGCTTTGAATTCGAAAAGCAGGACTTCCAATTCGGTTTTGGTGAATTTGTCGTAATTGGGCAGGTTGGCCGGATCAATAATCACCGCGCCGCATTGTTTCATCGAATCGATGGCAGAGTCAAGTATTTTGGTCACACGCGGATCGGTTCCAGCCATGTTGCGTGCAATTCCAATGCGGGCGCCGTGAAGACCTTTCTGATCAAGGGCACCCGGGAAGTTTCGGTCTATTCGACCTTTTAGAAGCTTGGTTGCAGGGTCCGAAGAGTCCAATCCGGCAATCACACCCAGAAGGATCGCTGCGTCCGCAACTGTCCTTGCCATGGAGCCTGCGGTATCCTGGCTATGGGCTATGGGGATGATCCCGCTGCGACTAACCAGACCGAGCGTGGGCTTGATCCCGACGATGCCGTTCGTCTGGGCGGGGCAGATGATCGAACCGTCTGTCTCGGTGCCGATCGCCGCCGCACAAAAATTCGCTGCAACCGCCGCACCGGACCCGGAGGAAGATCCGCAAGCTGAGCGATCGAGTGCGTATGGATTACGAGTCAAGCCGCCACGCGAGGACCAGCCGCTGATCGAACGCTTCCCACGAAAATTCGCCCATTCGCTCAGGTTCGTTTTTCCCAGGAGGACAGCACCCGAATTTCTCAAGCGCCTCACTAGGAAGGCATCCTTTCGTGCGAAGTGACCTTCAAGGGCAAGCGATCCGCTTGTGGTTTGCATGCGATCATGGGTATCAATGTTATCCTTGATCAGAATTGGCACCCCGTGGAGTGGACCTCGAAGTCTGCCCTTTCGGCGCTCGTCATCCCGCTCAGCAGCAATCGCCATTGCATCTGGGTTGATTTCGATGACGGAATTCACTCTTGGACCGTTCCGGTCCAATGACTCAATTCGCTTCAAATAACTTTCTGTGATCTGCCGCGAGGTCATTTCCCCCGATTTCATCTTCGCCTGCAGATCGGAAATCGAATATTCCTGCATATCGCCTCACGTATGGAAATGGGCGCCAATCGGCGCCCATTCGGAGTTAACGACCGCCTCCGGTGATGTAATGCTCCAATTGCGAGATCATGAACTTTTGCACGTCCACCACCTCCTTGAGTACGTCTCGAACCGATATCAGCCCAAGCAACTCCTTGCTATCGTAGACTGGCAGGTGACGGATGTTCTTGTCGATCATCAAGGCCATGCACTCCTCGAGTGGTTGGCCGGCCTCCACATAGATCACTTTCTCGGTCATGATTTCGCTCACCCTGGTGGTTTTGGAGGTGCGACCAGCCAACTCGACTTTGCGGACACAATCACGCTCCGTGAGAATTCCCTCCACGTTCTTGCCTCTGACAACCAACAAGGCTCCGGTATTCTGGCTCGACATTTGATTTAACGCGTCAAAGACTGTAGCCTCGGGATCGATCGAAAACACCTCCCCTCCCTTTCTTCGAATCATGTCACGGACAGTGGCCATTGGCTGCTCCTGGTTTTCATTTTGCTAGAGTATAGACAAAAAAGAGCATACTGACAAGCGGGTCCTTCCCGGAGTTATAGTTTAATAAAAATTTCAGGGGCGATGGCGGAATCGGCAGACGCAACAGACTTAAAATCTGTCGGTGGCAACACCATGAGGGTTCGACCCCCTCTCGCCCCATACTGATGCCATTGCGAATCGCCTGAGCTTGCAACCGGGACGCAATGGCGGTTCCATCTAAGAATACTCATGTACTATACGCGTCAACAGCTTGAAGAGCTTGAGGACAAGAGCCTGGCTCCGTATGGAATGCGCAGCAAGGATTCAAAAGGACGCGCCTATCTGGACAACGAACCGGATTACCGCACCTCCTTTCAGCGCGATCGAGATCGCATCCTGCACACAACCGCCTTCCGCCGACTCGAATACAAGACTCAGGTATTTATTACGTTCGAGGGGGATTACTTCCGCACCCGCCTGACGCATACCCTCGAGGTCGCGCAAATAGGCAGAACGCTCGCTCGCAGCCTGGGCGCCAACGAGGATCTGGTGGAAGCCATTTGCCTGGCTCACGATCTGGGCCACTCCCCCTTCGGGCATTCCGGTGAAGCCGCCCTTTCACGGTTGATGAAAGACCACGGCGGTTTCGATCACAACCGCCAATCCCTGAGAATCGTAACGGAACTGGAACAGCGCTATCCCGAGTTCCCGGGGCTGAACCTCACCTGGGAAGTTCGCGAAGGAATGGTCAAGCATGAATCGGAATACGATATTTCCGACGCGCGCGATTACAATCCGGACCTGCGCGGAAACCTTGAAACCCAGATCGCCAACCTGGCGGATGAGCTGGCCTATACCACGCACGACCTTGATGACGGGCTGCGATCGGGAATGATTTCACCGCAGATGCTCGAAGGAATTGCCCTGTGGGAGACGCTGCGGGAGGCATACAATTGGAGGGGACTCGCTCTCGACGACATGGAGAGACATCGAATGATCCGGCAACTCGTTGGATTGCTGGTTACCGATATCATCTCCCGGACCGACTCCCGCTTGAAGGAAGCCAAAGTGAATTCCACGCGCGATATCCAAAAGTTGGACCATAACGTTATGGGCTACAGCGAGGAGATGCAGCGGCGCAATCGAGAGCTGAAGGATTTTCTTTACAAAAACCTTTACCGCCATCATCGCGTGGTCCGCATGTCAGTCAGGGCAGAACGGCTGATCGCGGATTTGTTTGATGCGTACCGATCCGAACCGGCGATGCTGCCGGACCATGTACAAAAATACCTTGAAAAACGGGGCCTCGAACGAACGCTGTGCGATTACATCGCCGGTATGACCGACCGCTTTGCCATCGAAGAACATCAACGACTGTTCAATCCTCTCGAAAAACCTTAGAAGCGAATTGTATGGAATTGCACCATGCCCGTCTCTTGTCTGCAATTCCACGAAAGGAACAGCCAACGTGACCCAACCCAATTACCTGACCCCGGAAGGGGAAGCCAGATTCAAAGCAGAACTGGAGGAGCTAAAGGGTAAAAAGAGGGAGGAAATTTCCAAGCGCCTCCGAGCCGCCATCCAGATGGGCGACCTTTCAGAGAACGCAGACTATCATAAAGCCAAGGAAGACCAGGCTTTCCTCGAAGGGCGGATCATGGAACTTGAAGTGATTTTGAGAAATTCCGTTCTGATTGAAAAGAAGGTCGATTCTGAAGTGGTGGGACTCGGATCACATGTGACGATTCAGGAGCAGGGAATGGATCCGGAAACGTATCATATTGTGGGTCCTACCGAAGCCGATCCAAGAAATGGAAAAATCTCGCATGAATCTCCCATTGGGTTGGCCATCATGGACAAGAAGGTGGGCGATGTGACCGAAGCCCAAACCCCCGGTGGAAAGATCAAATTCAAGATCGTTCGGATCGAATAACCTGGGATCCCCACCCACTGCAGTTTGAGGAAGGAATTCAAATTCCCTGGCGAGGCCAGACGGCCAACTCGAGGGTGATCCGCTCGAAATAACTATTGGCAGGCATCGAACCTCGACCGTATTCAAGGTCGACGACCGTAGCCAGCAACTGGAGGGTGGCCGTCTCCAACAGGATTTGCGCCTGAGGCTCCACCAGCACAAGTTCCCCTTTGGGTTCGAGCCTGGAGCGAATCGACGCATCGTTATAGGCATGCTGGGACATTAATACCTTCGTGGCGGTCTTGATATCATTCTTGTCAAACAGCCAGATTTCAAGCGCAGTCACCTTCTTTGGATCCCCCACACCGATCGCTTCAGACACGCCCACTCCGTATTCCCCCATAAATTCTCCCGCCTGCGAATCGATGCTGAACGATTCGTCGTACAGGTCATCCCCCAGAATGTAGGTGGTCATCGTCTGGGTGATCGGCGGCGCAAGTCCCAATTGTTCAAAATTCGTCTTCTCCGTCTTGCGGCTGATCTCAGCCGCCTGCATGACCGCAGTCACTTCACCGGTTCCCCGTCGGCCAAAAATCCTGCGGTAAAAGACAAAAACCGCACCCAAGATGACAAATAGGGCAAGGATTCCACCCCCGATAAGGGCAATGCGAGTAATGGGTGAAATGGACGGTTCTGCTTGAGCTGTGGCATCTCCCACCTCCCCCTTGACCCTTGTGATTAATTCCCCATACGCTCGAATCACCGCCGGATCGGCTCCCTCAGGACTGCGCTGGATCTCCTCATAAGCCTGTTTCGCCCCCAGTCCCACGTAATCCCACCTCTGAACTGCCAGGTTCGGATTTTGATTTAATCGAAAGGAATCGATCGCCATGCGCAGGTAATCAACCTGCAAGTCCTGTCGCAGCTGGGCAGGGGTGACATCCGTGTATTCAACAGGAGCAAACACCCAGCCTATGGTTAGACCCAGTCCGATCCCTACCAGGAATAACAGGATGGGAATGAATGGCAGTTTCTTCAATAAGGCCACTATGAACTGCATATCAGGCTCCTTTACCTGTTTGTGCTCGCTCGATTATACATCCTAAATCAAACCCCCACCTTACAATATCCTACCGTCGTTTCATAAAGTAGAGTGTGCGATCGGAATCTCCCGGTCGTTCAGCCTGGATCGTTTCGAAGAACCCTGCAAATGCGGACTCGAATCCCTCCTGCGAGTAAGAGGAAAAAATGTCCTTTCGGGATGCGAGCAGCTTCTGAACCTGGGAATCAGTTTTCGGCACAAATTCGACGATCAACCATCGACATTGTCCGGCAAGGAATTCCGCGAAATATGGGAGAGGAATGTTGTTTGAAATCGCCAGGTGATGAACAAGCGCCAAAGCCAGTGTGAGATCGGCCGGACCTCGATGATGAAACGAATCCCTTTCAGAAAGATTCCAGCCCAATTGCGGTGTCGGATTGGTCAGATCGAGCAGTAACGGAAGAATATTGAATTCCTTTTTTCGCTTCACGGCTTGATAGTTTTGTTCCACTGCAGCGGGGTCCAGATCCATCGAGATGATCAGAGCCCCGCTGGTGGCAGATTCGCGGCTGAACATGCCGGTATTTGCCCCAAGATCGAATACCAAATCAGGGCGAACATTGTCCGTCCACTTGCGCACCAGTGCTTTTTTATTTTCCAGTGAATGATCGCTATAATTTGTGCAATCATAATAATCCCCCCATTCAGTTCCGAGCGGCTGCCACGTCAAATCGGATATCACCTTCTCCAGATTTTCGACCAAACCTTTCAAAGCAGTGGAGGTAATCCTGAGCGCACGTTTTACTGGTTTCCCGGCATATCGTTTTTGAGCCGCGGCATGAATGTGGATGTGTGTTAATAATCCCAGATTTCCCCTGGTTAATAAGGGCAGTAATTCCGCTGTCAAATCGAGAGGGATGCCATCCAGATAAACCCTCGATAACTGCCCCAAACGCACATCCCGATAAGCCATCAAAGCCAGTGGCGCCAGGAAGTGCTGACAAAACTGGCGATATGCATCCCACGGTTTCCCCTCTTCATACAGATCAAACGACAAAGTATCAATCAGAACTGGCTTGCCTTGACTGAATTGGAAATTATAAGCGCTTGCATCCTTTAATATCATTCCGAACTTCATGGCCTGCTTTTGGATGGCCAGCGTAACCAATGCCGCATCCTTCAATTGACCAAAGGACCATTCATATGGATAGGAAACAAATGGAACCCGATCCGGCCGGATGACTTTGAAAGCAACCTCCGCCTCGAGCGGAGGCTGGTCAGATTCTTCGTGTCGGACCAGCAAACCAGCTCCGACGAGCTCCCGATACAAGCCGGAATCCAACAATCGTGTATATTGCTGATGATACGCACGATTGATTTGACGATAGAGCACTCCATTTTTCAAGAAGAGGAATCCGGCAGGGTCTCGAAAGGATGCCGGAAGTCGGTCAATTCCGTTGCTGGTCTGCATCCTCCTCCTCCTGCGTCGACTTCTTTCGACCGAAATAGCCTTTGATTCTTTTCCATGAGGCGCGCACCGCGAGCCCAATTCCCAGTAATGTGGCAATGAGCACCTGCAGGATCAAACTCCCGGAACCCGGGTCGAGGTATGGGATTGGAATTAAGTGCATGTTATCTCCTATTCCACGGCTTCTGGAAGGATTTGTTCAAGCGGAAAGGATTCTCCGCAGTTCGTGCACGTGGAATGTCTTTTGTTTGCGACCACCAGCAATCCTCTGCAATTCGGGCAGGGAATCGCCAACGGCTTTTTCCACGAGTTGAAATCGCAATTGGGATAATTCACGCAACCATAAAAGGTCCGACCTTTGCGGGTCTTTCGCTCTACCAGGTCTCCGCCATCCTTCGGGCATGTAACGCCAATCTTCTCGAGCCACGGTTCTGTGTACCGACAAGAAGGAAAATTGGCACAGGAGATGAATTTACCGAATTTTCCATAGCGGATCACCAGTTCTCCACCATCCTGCGGGCACTTTCTTCCGATGGGTTCCGGTTCGGTGCGGGTGGCGGGAATCTCAGCCCGCGCCTTTTTCACATCCTCCGAGAACGGTCGATAGAATTCGTACATCACCTCCACCCATTCAGCCTGTCCATTTGCGATCATATCCAGGTCCTGTTCCATTCGGGCGGTGAATTGCAGGTCCACGACTTCGGGAAAATATTGCAGCATCAGGTCGTTGACCTGCATTCCAATTTCCGTTGGAGCCAGTCGCTTTTCCTGCCGTTCCACATATCCACGCTGCTGAATGGTGGAAATAGTTGGCGCATACGTTGAAGGCCGGCCAATCCCATTCTCCTCAAGCGCCTGAACCAGTGACGCCTCGGAATACCGAGGAGGCGGCTGGGTGAAATGCTGCTCTGGTATTAGCCTCACAAGCGTCTGTTTCTGTCCCTCAGCGACACCGCCGGGGATTCTCACATTTTCCTCTTCTTCGTCCTCGGATTTGGCATCCTCATTCCTGGCTTCCTCATAAACGACCAAAAAACCCGGGAACTTCACTGCGGAGCCGGAGGCGCGAAACAGATATTCATGCTCGCTTGATTTACCGGTAATCTCCACTTGCATTGTTTCATATTGGGCAGATTCCATTTGGGAAGCGATAAACCTCTGCCAGATCAGCCGATACAGCTTAAACATCGCCGGTTCAAGGGAATCCTTGATTTTTTCCGGTTCGCGCATCACAGAAGTCGGGCGGATGGCTTCGTGCGCCTCCTGGGCAGCCACCGATTTTGTACGATATATCGGGGATTCAGCAGGCAGAAAATCAGCGCCATATTTTCCCACGATGAATTTCCGTGCTTCGGCCTGAGACTGTTCAGAGACATTTGTCGAGTCGGTGCGCATGTAGGTGATCAAGCCGGTAGAACCTCCCTCCCCGACCTCCTGACCTTCGTACAATCCCTGAGCCAAAGCCATCGTCCGTTTCGCAGTGAAACCCAGTTTGCGTGAAGCCTCCTGCTGCAACGTCGAGGTAGTGAAAGGGGCAGATGGTTTTCTGCGTCTTTCGCCTCTTTTTACCCGGGTGATTAAATAATCCGCGCCATCGATGTCCGCCAGGAGCGGTTTGACCGCAGCTTCATCTGGCAATTCCAAGTCTTTATCGTCTACCTTTGCCAATTTGGCAAGAAAAGTGGATCTTAAATGGTCAGGCTTGAATTCACCATGGATGGACCAATATTCAACTGGATTGAATTCTTCGATGATTCGTTCCCTGTCGACGATCAACCGGAGCGCCACGGATTGCACACGCCCGGCGGAGAGCCGGCTGCGCACCTTTTCCCATAAAATGGGGCTGATGCTGTAACCTACGAGTCGATCGAGCACGCGCCTAGCCTGCTGAGCATTCACGAGATCAATATTGATGGCGCGGGGGTGAGAAAAGGCATCGGAAACAGCCTCGGATGTAATTTCATGAAAGACCACCCGTTGAGCCCGCTCAGGCTCGATCTCGGCTGCCTCCATCAAGTGCCAGGAAATGGATTCCCCTTCCCGATCCGGATCGGTTGCCAGATACACTTCTTCGGCTTTCCTCGCCAATTGTTTAAGCTCTTTGACGATGCCTTTTTTTTCGTTTGGTACCCGGTACTTTGGCTCAAAATTGTTGTCCACATCCACGGACAGCTGGGACTTCAGCAAATCGCGCACATGCCCCACTGTCGCGCGTACGGTATACCCCTTTCCCAGAAATCGGCCCACGGTCTTTGCTTTTGCCGGCGATTCCACTATTACCAATTTT